>NZ_JALJRJ010000025.1:0-87462 GCF_024519755.1 Micromonospora sp. Mcm103 | reverse complement strand
CCCG
Source organism: Micromonospora sp. Mcm103 (assembly GCF_024519755.1). Taxonomy (NCBI): domain Bacteria; kingdom Bacillati; phylum Actinomycetota; class Actinomycetes; order Micromonosporales; family Micromonosporaceae; genus Micromonospora; species Micromonospora sp. Mcm103. The sequence continues at coordinate 87,458 of NZ_JALJRJ010000025.1, read as the reverse complement.
ACGCCGCCCACCGGCCGTCGCGGCGCGCCCGCCGGCCGCGGCTCCGCGCCCGACACGGCCGGCGGCCGGAGCGGCGCACCCGACGCGGCAGGCGGTCGACGGGCCGCACCCGAGGTACCCGGCGCCCGGCGGGCCGCGTCCGACGAGCCGGGTGGCCCCGGTGCCGCCGCCGAGACGCCCGGCCGACGGGCCGCCCGTGACGATGCCGGTGAGCAGCGGCCGCAACGGCCCGAACGGCCCGCCGACTGGCTGCGGCAGGCCGGTCGTTCGCCGCACACCGACCCCGCCATGCCGGTCACCCGCCGTCCGGCCGGCCCACCCGCCGAGGAGCCGCCCGGCCGTTCCGGTGGCCCCGCCGGCCGGGCCGGTGTCGCCGTGCCGCCGGTGCGTCCCGAACCGGGTACGCCGTCCCGGCGACAGGGGCAGCCCGGCCCCGATGTGCCGGCGCGCGCCGAACCGGCGGTCCGCCCCGACCAGTCCGGCCAGGGCATGCCCCCGGCCCGGCCTCAGCCGTCCGACCCGGCGTCCACCCGGCCCGGCCCGGCCCGCGGCGCTGCCCGTCCCGGTGTCGCCGCCGTCCCCGGTGGCGCCCCGGCCGGGCCCGGCCCGCGCGGTGACCTCGACCGCACGGGCGGAACTCCGGTCGGTGGGCGCCCCGGTGGCGGACCGGCCGGCCCGGTCGAGCCTGGCCCGCGTGGCGACCTCGATCGCACGGGCGGGATTCCGGCCGGCGGTGGCCGTCCCGGTGGTGCTCCGGCCGGCCCGGCCGGGCCTGGCCCGCGTGGCGATACCGAGCGCACGGGCGGGATTCCGGTGGGCGGTGCTCGCCCCGGTGGCGGACCGGCCGGCCCGGCCGGACCCGGTGGCGACGGCCGTGGGGTGGCCCGCCCCGACGACATCTCCCGGCCCGGTGCCGGACCCCGACCGCCGGTGGCTCCCGGCGCCCGAGGGCCGGCGGGCGACGCCCCGGTGCCGCCCGGCGCCCCGGTGACCGCCCGCGCGGCGGCGGGTGTGGCCCGCCCGGTCGCGCCGGACGAGCGGTCCGCCGGGCGGGCGACACCACCCGGATCGGAAACGGGCCGGCCCGGACCGGGTGGCCCGGCGACACCGGCGGCGGCCCGGGCGGCTGTGGTCGTACCCCCGGGGGAGCCGGCGGGGCCACGGCCCGGCGGTCCCGGACCGGCCGACAGCGGCGCGGAGGCCGGCGGGCTGCGTGGTGCGCGGTCCGAGCTACGCCGGCAGATGCGCGAGCGCAGCCGGCTGCGGCTGGGCATCCTCGCCCTGGTCAGCCTCGTGCTGCTGGGTGCGGTGCCGCTCTACTTCGGGATGCGGACGCTCAGCCGCGACCCGGTCTTCGACACCCTCGACGAGCTCTCGGTGCCCGCCTGGGCGCAGAGCAACACGGTGGACAACGTCAGCGGCAGCCGCTGGTGCCTGCAGGACTGCCGCCTGCGGGAACGGTCCGTCGAGTCGGAACAGGGGTGGAAGGAGACCGTCGCGGTCTACGAGACGGCGCTGGCCGGGGACGGGTGGCGGCGCTGGAAGGTCGACCGTTGCCCGGACGAGAAGGTCCCTGGCAGCTACACCTGCTGGCGCCGGGACGAACTCACGCTCGACCTGTGGGTACGCGACCGCACCTGCACACCCCCGCCGATCGACGGGGCACCCGCGCCGTCCACGCCCGCCGAGCCCGCAGCGGCGGCGTGCACCGGCTCGTTGGTGTCGGTGAAGGTGCGCAACGCGATCGACGACGAGCGCACCGGACCGACACCGACCACCGATCCGTCACTCACCGGTGAGGATCCGTACCCGACGCTGACCGACGACCCGCTGGGCGAGGTGACCCCCTCACCGTCGTGAGCCGACTTCCATCACGGACGGTAGGGTCTGGGGCTGGCACGCCCGTCCGTGCCCGGTGACCGGGTCGGCGTGGCGCGAAGTGGGTAGGTACGGTCGCGCGTTCCGGGGCGTCGGGTTCCGGGACACTGCTTGAGGAGGACTTTCGCGTGAGTGGTGGAGAGATCGCTGCGCTGATCGCGGCCGGCGCGTTCCTGATGCTGGTGCTCGTGCTGGCGGTGCCGATCCTGCGGCTGCGGCACACCGTGGACGCGACGACCCGCATGATCACCGACGTGAACGAGCGCACCGCGCCGCTGCTCGGTGACGTGAACACCACGGTGAAGAACGTCAACGTGGCGCTGGAGCAGGTGCAGACCTCGCTGGACGGGGTGAACCTCCAGCTCGCCAAGGTGGACACCATGACCAGCCACGCGCAGAACGTCACCGCGAACGTGGCGAACCTGGCCACCGTGGTCTCCGCCGCCGCCGCGAACCCGCTGGTCAAGGTGGCGGCGTTCGGCTACGGCGTGCGCCGGGCCGCCTCCGCCCGCCGGCACGCCGAGACCGAGCGCGAGGTGCGCGACACCATCAAGCAGCAGCGTCGCGCCGCCAAGCGCGGCAACCGCTGACCCCGACCGGCGTACGCGGGAAGGATGAGAACATGAGGCGGTTGTTCTGGCTGGGCATCGGGCTGGCCGTGGGCGTCCTGGTGGTGCGCAAGGCCACCCGGACCGCGCAGGCGTACACCCCGGCCGGCATCGCCAGCGGGCTGTCCGAGTCCGCCGGCGGTCTGGTCGAGTCGCTCCGGGCGTTCGTGGACGACGTCCGGGTCGGCATGGCCGAGCGTGAGCAGGAGATCCACGAGGCCTTCGCCCGCGGCGAGGTGTACGACGACCAGTTCGCCGAGCTGCGGGAGGACCCGCGGATCGGTGATCGAGAGATTTTCCCGGAGGACCACCAGCGATGAAGACGGCGGAGATCAAGCGGCGGTTCCTCGCCCACTTCGAGGCGAACGGGCACACCGTGGTGCCGTCCGCTCCGCTGCCCGCCATCAGCGACCCGAACCTGCTGTTCATCAACGCGGGCATGGTGCAGTTCGTGCCCTACTTCCTGGGCCAGCAGACCCCGCCGTACGCGCGGGCGACGAGCGTGCAGAAGTGTATCCGGACGCCGGACATCGACGAGGTCGGCAAGACCAGCCGGCACGGCACGTTCTTCCAGATGAACGGCAACTTCTCCTTCGGTGACTACTTCAAGTCCGGGGCGATCCCGCTCGCCTGGGACCTGGCCACCAAGCCGGTCGAGGCGGGCGGCTTCGGACTGGACCCGGAGCGGATCTGGGCCACCGTCTACCTGGACGACGACGAGGCGTACGACATCTGGCGGGCCACCGGCGTGCCGGCCGAGCGGATCGTGCGCCGCGGCAAGGCCGACAACTTCTGGTCGATGGGCATCCCCGGCCCGTGCGGCCCCTGCTCCGAGCTGTACTACGACCGCGGCCCGGCCTACGGCCGCGAGGGCGGCCCCGAGGTCGACGAGGACCGTTACCTGGAGTTCTGGAACCTCGTCTTCATGCAGTTCGAGCGCGGTCCGGGCACCGGCAAGGAGGACTTCCCGATCCTCGGTGACCTGCCGGCGAAGAACATCGACACCGGCATGGGCCTGGAGCGGATGGCCTCGCTGCTCCAGGGCGTGGACAACCTCTACGAGATCGACGAGGTCAAGCCGATCCTGGACAAGGCCGCCGAGCTGACCGGCAAGCGCTACGGCGTGCACTCCGGTCACGCGGCGAACGAGTCGCACCCGGACGACGTACGGCTGCGGGTCATCGCCGACCACGTGCGCACCTCGCTGATGCTCATCGGCGACGGGGTGACCCCGTCGAACGAGGGCCGGGGCTACGTGCTGCGGCGGATCATGCGCCGGGCGATCCGGGCGGTGCGGCTGCTCGGCTACTCCGACCGGGCGCTGCCGGAGCTGCTGCCGGTGGCCCGCGACTGCATGGCGCCGTCGTACCCGGAGCTGGCCGAGGACTTCGGCCGGATCTCCCAGTACGCGTACGCCGAGGAGGACGCGTTCCTGGCCACGCTGCGCGCCGGTACCACGATCCTGGACACCGCCATCGCCGAGACCAAGTCGGCCGGCAAGGCCGCGCTCTCCGGTGACAAGGCGTTCCAGCTGCACGACACGTACGGATTCCCGATCGACCTGACCCTGGAGATCGCCGCCGAGCAGGGGCTGCAGGTCGACGCGGAGGGCTTCCGCCGGCTGATGGCCGACCAGCGCAGCCGGGCCAAGGCCGACGCGCAGGCGCGCAAGACCGGGCACACCGACGTGTCGGCGTACCGGTCGGTGCTCGACGGTGGCGGTCCGGTGGAGTTCACCGGCTACACCGAGCTGAGCCGCGAGTCGCGGGTCCGCGCGCTGCTGTCCGGCGGCGCCGCGATCTCCGCGGCGGTCGAGGGCGACACGATCGAACTGGTGCTCGACACCACCCCGTTCTACGCCGAGGGTGGCGGCCAGCAGCCAGACCAGGGGCTCATCACCGTGGGCGGCGGCCAGGTCGAGGTCTTCGACGTGCAGCAGCCGGTGCCCGGCCTGATCGTGCACCGGGCGAAGGTGGTGCGCGGCGAGGTGCGTTCCGGGGAGACCGGGTACGCCGAGATCGACGTGTCCCGCCGCCGGGCGATCTCCCGCTCGCACACCGCCACGCACCTGGTGCACCAGACGATGCGCAACTTCCTCGGCGAGTCGGCGACCCAGGCGGGTTCGCTCAACGCGCCGGGCCGGCTGCGGTTCGACTTCAACACCCCGACTGGTGTGGCGCCGAGCGTGCTGCACGACGTCGAGCAGCAGGTGAACGAGGTGCTGCTGGCCGACCTGGAGGTGCACGCGTTCGTCACCAGCCAGGAGGAGGCCCGCCGGATCGGGGCGATGGCCCTGTTCGGTGAGAAGTACGGCGAGCGGGTCCGGGTCGTCGAGGTCGGCGACTACGCCCGCGAGCTGTGCGGTGGCACGCACGTGGCCCGTTCCGCCCAGCTCGGCCTGGTGAAGATCCTCTCCGAGGCGTCCGTCGGTTCCGGGGTACGCCGGATCGAGGCGCTCGTCGGCATGGACGCGTTCGGCTTCCTGGCCCGCGAGCACCTGCTGGTGTCCCGGCTGGCCGAGCTGTTCCGGGTGCCCGGCGAGCAGGTCGCCGACCGGGTGGAGCAGACCGTGACCCAGCTGCGCGACGCGGAGAAGGAACTGGAGAAGCTGCGCGCCCAGCTCGTGCTCGGCGGGGCCGGTGCCCTGGCGGCACAGGCGAAGGACGTGCGCGGCGTCGCGTACGTCGGCACCGAGGCGCCGGAGGGCGCGGCCGCGAACGACGTGCGGACCCTCGCCCAGGAGATCCGGGGCCGGATCGACGCGGCCCGCCCGGCGGTGGTCGCGGTGGCCGCCCGGGCCAACGGCAAGGCGTCGCTCGTGGTGGCCGTCAACCAGGCCGCCCGGGGGCGGAACCTGAGCGCGAAGGACCTGGTGAAGGCTGCGTTCTCCGGCCGGGGCGGCGGCAGCGACGACCTGGCCCAGGGCGGCGGCCTGCCCGCGACGGAGGCGCCGAACCTGCTGGTCACCGTCGAGCGGGCGGTCGCCGGCACGGCATGAGCGAACGCACCGAGCGAAGCGAGGGCCGTGAGGGCATGCCCAGCCGGCACGGCATGAGCGAACGGATCTACGCCAGGGCGGACCACCCGGTCCGCCCTGGCCCGTACCGGCGGGGAGGTGTCCGCTTGTGAGCGAGCTGTCCCGTGGCGTCCGGCTGGGCGTCGACGTCGGCCAGGTCCGGGTGGGGGTGGCCCGCTGTGATCCGCACGGCATCCTCGCCACGCCCCTGGTGACGCTGGCCCGTGACCTGACCGCCGAACCGGACGCGGTGCCCGGCGACATGGCCGAGCTGGTCCGGCTCGCCGCCGAGCACGAGGCGGTGGGGATCGTGGTCGGGCTGCCGGTCAACCTGGCCGGAAAGCACGGCCCCGCGGCGGCGAACGTATCAGCATATGCCAGCCGATTGGCTGATGTAATGAGGCCGATTCCGGTGACGCTGACGGACGAGAGGATGTCTACCGTCGTCGCGAGTCGTAGGCTGGCCGAACGGGGCGTCCGGGGAAAGCGCCAACGAGCGGTGGTCGACCAGGCCGCCGCAGTGGAGATTCTGCAGAGCTGGCTGGACGCACAGCGGAGGCGGACGCAATGATCGACGACCTTGATCTGGGCTTCGACGAGCAGGACAGGGGGGAGAAGGGCCGGCACCGGCGCGGCGCGGTACGCCGACGCCAGGGCAAGTCCGGCGGCGGCCGGGGCAAGACCCTGCTCGCCCTCGCGCTCGCGCTGGTCCTGCTCGGCGGCATCGGCGGCGGTGCCTTCTACGGCTTCGACCGGGTCCAGAACTACTTCGTCACGCCCGACTACGACGGCTCCGGCACCGGTGAGGTGACCGTCGAGATCAAGCAGGGCGCGCTGATCGCCGACATGGCCGACGCGCTCGTCGCCGCCGACGTGGTGAAGAGCACCAAGGCGTTCATCGAGGCTGCCGAGGAGAACTCGCGCAGCAAGAACATCCAGCCCGGCACGTACAAGCTGCGCAAGCAGATGAGCGGCGACGCGGCGGTCGCGGCGATGCTGGACCTCAAGAACAAGATCGTCAACGGGATCACCATCCCCGAGGGCCTCACCGCGAAGACGGTCTACAAGCGGCTCTCCGAGAAGACCGACATCCCGGTCAAGGACTTCGAGGCCGCGGCGAAGGACCCGGAGGCGCTCGGCGTACCGGACTGGTGGTTCAAGCGCTCCGACGGCAAGAAGGTCAGCCCGTCGATCGAGGGCTTCCTGTTCCCGGACACCTACGAGATCCCGCCGAAGGCCACCGCCGAGACGGTGCTCAAGCTGATGGTGGACAACTTCCTCACCGTCACCTCCGGCATGCAGTACGCCGAGAAGGTGCAGAAGGAACGCGGCGGCATCACCCCGTACGAGGCGCTGATCGTCGCCTCGCTCGCGCAGGCCGAGGCCGGCAACAAGGTCGACCTGGGCAAGGTCGCCCGGGTCGCGTACAACCGGGTCTACGGCGAGTTCCCCTGCAACTGCCTGGAGATGGACGTCACCGTCAACTACTACCTGGAGCTGACCGGGCAGAAGACCAAGGCGTCCAAGGACATGACCGCCGCCGAGCTGGACAACCCGAAGAACCCGTACAACCGCAAGCTGCGCGGGCTGGTCCCCTCGCCGATCAACAACCCCGGCAAGGAGGCGCTGGAGGGCGCGCTGAGCCCGCCGGACGGCAAGTGGCTCTACTTCGTGGCGATCAGCAAGGACGGCCGCTCCGCGTTCGCCGAGACCTACGCCGAGCAGAAGCGCAACGAGCAGAAGGCCAAGGAGGCCGGGATCATCTGATGGCCGATCCCCGCCGCGCCGCGGTGGTCGGCAGGCCGATCGCCCACTCGCTCTCCCCGGTGATCCACACCGCCGGGTACGCGGCGGCTGGGCTGACCGGCTGGTCGTACACCCGGATCGAAGCCGGCGCCGACGAGCTGCCCGGCCTGGTCGCGGGCCTCGGCCCCGAGTGGGCCGGGCTGTCGGTGACCATGCCGGGCAAGGAGGCGGCGCTCGCGCTGGCCGACGAGGTCTCGCCGGTCGCCGCCGCCGTCGGCGCCGCCAACACGCTGGTACGCCGGCCCGACGGCACCTGGTACGCCGACAACACCGACGTGACAGGCATGGTCGAGGTGCTCACGGGTGCCGGCTGCGTGGCCGGGGCGGTGGTCACCGTGCTCGGCGCGGGTGGCACCGCGCGGGCGGCCATCGCGGCGGCGGCCCGGATCAGGGCGGCCGAGGTGACTGTGGTGGCCCGCCGCCCGGAGGCGGTCGACGAGCTGCGCCCGGTCGCCGAAGCGGCCGGGGTGCCGCTGGCCGGGGCCGAGTGGGACGGCGCACCGGCGCACGCCCGCGCCGACGTGGTGATCTCCACGGTGCCGAAGGGCGTCGCCGACGCGCTGGCCGACAACTTCGACTGGCGGCCGGAGTCGGTCTTCTTCGACGTGGTCTACGACCCGTGGCCCACGCCGCTCGCGGCGGCGGCGCTGACTGCCGGGTGCCGGGTGGTCTCCGGGCTTGACCTGCTGCTGGCCCAGGCGTTCGGCCAGTTCGAGCAGTTCACCGGCGTCACCGCCCCACGCGCCGCGATGCGCGCCGCGCTGCCGGTGTAAGGAAGGGCCCCTTCTTGACGCCTCCGGTCGAGGAAGGGTCCCCTGTTAACACCTCACCCGCCGGGCGGCGGACCGGCGCGCGGAGGTGGCCTGTCCGGTGGGCGGGATGCGGCGGGCGGCGTACGCCGGTGACCACCGGGCGTGACACACTGACCGTCGTGTTGCGCTGGCTGACTGCAGGTGAATCGCACGGACCCGCCCTCGTCGCGATGCTGGAGGGCGTACCCGCCGGCATCGAGGTGACCACCGGGGAGATCTCCGGCGAGCTGGCCCGGCGCCGGCTCGGCTACGGCCGGGGTGCCCGGATGTCGTTCGAGCAGGACGAGGTCGAGATCATCGGCGGGCTCCGGCACGGGGTGACGCTCGGCAGCCCGGTAGCGATCCGGGTCGGCAACTCCGAGTGGCCCAAGTGGCGCACCGTGATGGCCGCCGACCCGGTCGACCCGGAGGAGCTGGCGAGCCAGGCCCGCAACGCGCCCCTGACCCGTCCCCGCCCGGGGCACGCCGACCTGGCCGGAATGCAGAAGTACGGGCACACCGACGCCCGGCCGATCCTGGAGCGCGCCAGCGCCCGGGAGACCGCCGCCCGGGTCGCGGTGGGCACCGTCGCCAAGGCGCTCGTCCGCCAGGCGCTCGGCGTCGAGATCGTCTCCCACGTGGTCGAGCTGGGCCCGGTGGCGGTCAAGCCGGGCCTGCGGCCCACGCCGGAGGACGCCGCCCGCATCGACGCCGACCCGCTGCGCTGCCTCGACGCCGAGGCCAGCGCCCGGATGGTCGCCGAGGTCGACGCCGCGAAGAAGGCCGCCGACACGCTCGGTGGCGTGGTCGAGGTGCTCGCGTACGGGGTGCCGCCGGGCCTGGGCAGCCACGTCCAGTGGGACCGCAAGCTCGACGCCCGCCTCGCCACCGCGCTCATGTCGATCCAGGCGATCAAGGGCGTGGAGATCGGCGACGGCTGGCAGCAGGCCCGCTCGCGCGGCTCGGAGGCGCACGACGAGATCGTGCCCACCGCCACCGGCGTGCGGCGGATCACCGACCGGGCCGGTGGCCTGGAGGGCGGCATCACCACGGGTGAGCCGCTGCGGGTGAAGGCGGCCATGAAGCCCATCTCGTCGCTGAACCGGGCCCTCGCGACGATCGACGTGACCACCGGCGAGCCGACCACCGCGATCAACCAGCGCTCCGACGTGTGCGCGGTGCCGGCGGCGGCGGTGGTGGCTGAGGCGATGGTCGCGCTCGTGCTGGCCGAGGCGGCGGTGGAGAAGTTCGGCGGCGACTCGGTCGCCGAGATGCGCCGCAACCTGACCGGTTACCTCGACAGCCTGGTGATCAAGTGAGTACCCGGCCGGTCTGCGTGCTGGTCGGTGCGCCCGGCTCCGGCAAGACCACAGTCGGCACGGCGCTCGCCGAGGCGCTCGGTGTCGACTTCCGGGACACCGACGCCGACATCGAGAACCTCGCCGGCAAGCCCATCCCGGAGATCTTCGTGGACGAGGGGGAGGAGCACTTCCGTACCCTCGAACGGGCCGCCGTGGCGGCGGCGCTCGCGTCGCACGCGGGCGTGCTCGCGCTCGGCGGCGGCGCGGTCCTGGCCGAGGAGAACCGGGCCGCGCTGATCGGCCACACGGTGGTGCACCTGTCGGTGGAGCTGCCCGACGCGGTCAAGCGGGTCGGTCTCGGCGCCGGGCGGCCGCTGCTCGCGCTGAACCCGCGTGCCACGCTCAAGCACCTGATGGACCAGCGCCGACCGCTCTACGCCGAGGTGGCGACTGCGACGGTGGTCACCGACGGCCGTAACCCGGAGGAGCTGGCCGCGGAGATCGCCGCGCTGCTCAAGCCCTGACACCCGCCCCACCGCTCCCGGCTCCCTCGGTGGAACGCCGTGGGTGTCTCCGGGGCGTTATGACACCCGTGGTGTTCCACTCGTCGGCTGATGACGTGGTGGGTGGAACGTGGTGGGTGTCTCCTCGGCCTCTTGGCACCCGTGGCGTTCCAGCCGGCGCGCATGACGTCGGTGGGTGGAACTTCGTGGGCGGGTGAGAAGGCGCGTCGGCCAGGTCCGGCCGGTCAGGCGTTTGCGGCGACGGTCCCGGCCGTCCGGCGGCGCTTGGCCGGTTCGGGTCGCCAGGTGGCGAGCAGCGCCAGCGCCAGCGCGATCTCGGCCAGGTCGCCGAGGTAGTACATGAGCGTGGCGCCGGCCCGCAGCTCGGCGGCGGTGGCGGGCACGTCGACGAACAGCCCGGCGTAGAGCAGCTGGGCGATGGTGGCGTGCGCGGCCACCCCGACCCCGATCACCACCAGCCGCACCGGTACCCGCGGGCGGTGCGGTCCCGGGTCCGGCCCGGCGATCGACCAGGCGAACAGACAGCCGCTGAGCAGGAAGTGCAGGTTCACCAGCGTGTGCAGGGCGGGGTTGTCCAGGGTGGCCCGGTACAGCGGGGTGAGGTAGAGCAGCCAGAGCCCGCCCGCGGTGAGCAGCAGACCGGTGACCGGGTGGCCGAGCACCCGCGCGACCCGGTGCCGCAGCAGGTGGACCAGGGCCCGGCCGGTACGCCGGTCCAGCGTGCGCAGCAGCAGCGTGACCGGGGCGCCGAGCACCAGCGCCAGCGGCGCGAGCATGCCGATCAGCAGGTGCTGCCACATGTGCCCGACGAAGTCGCCGGCCGGCCAGAGCAGCCCGGTCACCAGCAGCAGCGCGCCCAGACCGAAGCTCGCCGTGCGGGCGTGCGGCCAGCCCGGCCCGCCGGGGTCGCGCAGCCGCAGCGCGGCGGCCAGGTACGCCCAGAACAGCACCACCGGGATCAGCGCGGTCACCGGGAAGCCGCCGTCGGTGTGCCCGGCGTGGGCCAGGCTCACCGGCGCTCCGGCGCGCAGAGGTCCACCGCGCGGGCCCGGCGCTGGATCGCCCAGCCCACAGCGATCAGCACCACCCCGAGGGCCAGGAAGGCGAGGTCCCACCAGAGCTGGTTCGGGCCGCCGCGGACGTGGTGGATGCCGAGCAGGTGGTGGTCGATGACGCCCTCGACCAGGTTGAACAGGCCCCAGCCGATCAGCGCCCAGCCCCACAGCATCGGCGAGCGCCACAGCCGGCCCCGGGATTGTGTGACCCGGGAGTAGAGAAGCGCCAGGCCGGTCAGTACCGCCACCCAGGTGACCACGTGGAACAGGCCGTCCCAGAGCGTGTTCATCTGCAACCCGGTCACGGTGTCCACCGGGTACTCGCGTACACCGATGCGGTCGCTGCCGGTGCTGCTGAGCATGTGGTGCCACTGGAGGACCTGGTGCAGGACGATGCCGTCGACGAAGCCACCGAGCCCGACGCCGAGGATCGTGGCGGGCAGCCGGATGCTCGTCGCGGACTCCGGTCGATTCGCGTGTGCCGTCGTCTCACTCATTCCGGCCGCCCTACCCGCGAGGTGGCCGGACAAACACCCAGCCAGTGGACAGTCGCCCCGCGAGGGCGGCGCGCTGGACTAGGCTGCCCGCGATGGACGAGGTGACCCGGATCCCGGTCGGCGGCGAGCGGCCGTACGACGTGCTCGTGGGACGTGACCTTCTGGACCCGCCGCCCCGGCTGCTGCCGGGCGCCGAGCGGGTGGCCTTCCTGCACGCGCCGCCGCTGAAGGCGCTCGCCGACCGGCTCGCCGACGGCGTGCGCGAGGGCGGCGTGACGCCGCTGCTGATCGAGGTGCCGGACGCGGAGGCGGGCAAGCACGTCGACGTGGCGGCTGCCTGCTGGGACCGGCTCGGCGACGCCGGGTTCACCCGTACCGACGCGGTGGTCGGCGTGGGCGGCGGCGCGGTCACCGACCTGGCCGGGTTCGTCGCCGCGACCTGGCTGCGCGGCGTGCGCTGGGTGCCGGTCGCCACGTCGCTGCTCGGCATGGTCGACGCCGCAGTGGGCGGCAAGACCGGCATCAACACCGCCGCCGGCAAGAACCTGGTCGGCGCGTTCCATCCGCCGGCCGGCGTGCTGGCCGACCTGGCGACGCTGGACAGCCTGCCCCCGGCCGACCTGGCGGCGGGCATGGCCGAGGTGGTCAAGTGCGGCTTCATCGCCGACCCGGTCATCCTCGACCTGGTCGAGCGGGATCCGGCCGCCGCGCTGGACCCGGCCGGGCCGGTGCTGCGGGAACTGGTCGAGCGCGCGGTGCGCGTGAAGGCCGACGTGGTCGCCGGAGACCTGCGCGAATCCGGGGTACGCGAGGTGCTCAACTACGGGCACACCCTCGCCCACGCGATCGAGAAGGTGGAGGGCTACCGCTGGCGGCACGGTCACGCCGTGGCGGTCGGCCTGGTCTACGCCGCCACGCTGGCCCGGCTCGCCGGTCGCCTCGACGCGGCCGACGCGCAGCGGCACCGCCGGGTGCTGACCGCGCTCGACCTGCCCACCGGCTACCGGGCCGACGCCTGGCCGGAACTGCTCGCCGCGATGCGGGTGGACAAGAAGGCCCGGGGCAGCCGGTTGCGGTTCGTGGTGCTCGACGGGCTCGCCCGCCCGGCGATCCTGGAGGCGCCGTCGGACGACCTGCTCGCCGCCGCGTACGCGGAGATCAGCTCGTGAGGGTGTACGTGCTCAACGGGCCGAACCTGGGCCGGCTCGGCACCCGCCAGGTCGACGTGTACGGGGTGACCAGCTACGCCCAGCTCGTGGCCGACTGCGAGCGGCACGGCCGGGAGCTGGGCCTGGACGTGGTGGTCCGGCAGACCGACGCCGAGCACGAGATGCTGGCCTGGCTGCACGAGGCGGCCGACGAGGCGGCGGCGGTGGTGCTGAACCCGGCCGCCTGGTCGCACTACTCGGTCGCGGTGCGGGACGCCTGCGCCATGCTGCGTGGCCCGCTGGTCGAGGTGCACATCTCCAACATCCACGCCCGGGAGGAGTTCCGGCACCACTCGGTGGTCTCCGCGGTGGCGACCGGCGTGATCTGCGGCCTGGGCGTGGACGGCTACCGGCTGGCACTGCACCACCTGGCTCAGCGTGCGAGTCCGATTCGACAGAGCGAGTAGACTTGGACGGTCTGTCCGCCAATTGATGATCAAGGCAGGAAATGGCCACCACCAACGACCTGAAGAACGGCCTGGTACTCAACCTGGACGGCGAGCTGTGGGCCGTCGTCGAGTTCCAGCACGTCAAGCCCGGTAAGGGTGGTGCCTTCGTGCGCACCACGCTGAAGAACGTGCTGTCCGGCAAGGTGGTCGACAAGACCTTCAACGCGGGCACCAAGGTCGAGACCGCGACCGTGGACAAGCGCACCATGCAGTACCTGTACGCCGACGGCGAGGACTACGTCTTCATGGATCTGGAGACGTTCGACCAGATCACCGTCCCCGGCGGCACCGTCGGCGAGGCCGCCAACTACCTCCTCCCCGAGGCCGAGGCGACTGTCGCCACCCACGAGAGCGTGCCGCTGTACATCGAGCTGCCGACCTCGGTCGTGCTCGAGGTCACCTACACCGAGCCGGGCCTGCAGGGCGACCGCTCGACCGGCGGCAACAAGCCGGCCACCGTCGAGACCGGCGCCACAGTGCAGGTGCCGCTGTTCATCACCACCGGTGAGAAGATCAAGGTCGACACCCGCGACGGCCGTTACCTCGGCCGAGCCTGATGGCCGAGGGCCCCAAGCAGCAGATGCCGGCGCGCCGCAAGGCGCGCAAGCGGGCGCTGGACGTGCTCTTCGAGGCCGACCTGCGGGACCGCCCGCCGGTCGAGGTGCTCGCCGGTTACCTGGAACGGATCGAGCAGCCGCGCCCCGACCACCTCGGCTACGCGGTCGGGCTGGTCGAGGGCGTGGCGGCGCACCTCGACCGGATCGACGAGACGATCGCCAGCTACGCCGAGGGGTGGACGCTGGAGCGCATGCCGGTGGTCGACCGCAACCTGGCCCGGATCGCCGTGTACGAGCTGCTCTACGTCGACGAGATCGACGACGCGGTGGCGATCAGCGAGGCCGTCGAGCTGGCCCGGCAGATGTCGACAGACGACTCGCCCCGCTTCCTCAACGGCATCCTCGGCCGGATCGCCGAGTACGCCTCGCGCTGACGCGCAGCGACGACGGAAGGGCCCGTGCCGACCGGCACGGGCCCTTCGTCGTACGGGGGTGTCAGGAGGCGAAGAACGCCCGCGGGTCGGCGACCAGCACGCCGTGCTCGGTCAGCCGCTCGATCAGGCCCGACGGCGAGGCGTCGTAGACGATCGCGAGGGCGCGCAGGTCGTCGGCACGGATCGAGAGCACCCGGCCGTTGTAGTCGCCGCGCTGCTGCTGGATGGCGCGCGCGTAGCGGGCCACGTACGCGAGGTCCTCGGAGGCCTCGTCGTAGAGCCGCTCCAGGTCCAGCACGATCTTGCTGGTGGGCTCGTGACGCACCCCGCTGCCGTCGGGCAGCAGCTCCGAGACGGGAACGCGGTAGAAGTCGGCCAGCTCCGCCAGGCGGGACACGGTGACGGCGCGGTCGCCGCGCTCGTACGAGCCGACCACCACGGCCTTCCACCGCCCGTTCGACTTCTCCTCCACCCCCTGCAGGGACAGGCCCTGCTGCTGGCGGATGGAGCGCAGGCGGGCGCCCAGCGACTTGGCGTATTCAGAGGGCATTCGGACACTCCCAGTGCTGTTCGGGTTCTCCGAGCTATCGCTACGGAGCGTGACGGTACGGGGATTGCGACAAGTGGTCAAGTGTTGCCGTCCACGAGGTCCGGCACCCACGTGTGGCTTGTCCCCATTTCTCCGGGCTGACCAGCAGGTCAGGACCGGCGGCGGGCAGCCCGGTGACCGCTGGTAACGTGGCGTGAAGCCCCGGTCCGGGCCCCGCGCGGGCCGGCCGGAGCAGACCAGACGTCCTTTAACGACCCGTCCCGTGAGGCGGGGAAGGAGGTCCGCCGTGGCCTACCCACCGGCTGCCCACTCGTCGCCGCCGCGACAACCCTCGGTGAAGGTGATCCTCGCCGCAGCGGACGTGTCGCGGGTGGTCGACCGCATCGCCCACCAGATCCTGGAGAAGACCCAGGGCGCCGCCGACACCGTGCTGCTGGGCATCCCCACCCGGGGCGTACCGCTGGCCCACCGCCTGGCGGCCCGGATCAGCACCTTCGAGGACGTCACCGTCCCGGTCGGCGTGCTCGACATCACGCTCTACCGCGACGACCTGCGCCGGCACGCCACCCGCGCGGTCGGCCCGACCGACCTGCCGCCCGGCGGGATCGACGGCAAGCGGGTGATCCTCGTCGATGACGTGCTGTTCTCCGGCCGCACTGTGCGGGCCGCGCTGGACGCGCTCAGCGACGTCGGCCGCCCGGCGTCCGTGCAGCTCGCGGTCCTGGTCGACCGCGGCCACCGCCAGTTGCCGATCCGCGCCGACTACGTCGGCAAGAACATCCCCACCGCGCTGGCCGAGAACGTCAAGGTCACCCTCGCCGAGACCGACGGCGCCGACGAGGTCAAGTTGTACGGGGGTTCGCTCGCATGATCCGGCACCTGCTCTCCGGCGCCGACCTGGACGCCGGCACCGCCACCCTGGTCCTGGACACCGCCGCGGAGATGGCGACGGTGGCCGGGCGTGAGGTCAAGAAGCTGCCCGCGCTGCGCGGGCGCACCGTGGTCAACCTCTTCTACGAGGACTCCACCCGGACCCGGATCTCGTTCGAGGCGGCCGCCAAGCGGCTCAGCGCCGACGTGATCAACTTCTCCGCCAAGGGCTCCAGTGTGGCCAAGGGGGAGAGCCTGAAGGACACCGCGCTCACGCTCCAGGCGATGGGCGCGGACGCGGTGGTCGTCCGGCACCCCGCCTCCGGCGCACCGCACCGGCTCGCCGAGTGGGTCGACGGGTCGGTGGTCAACGCCGGTGACGGCACCCACGAGCACCCCACCCAGGCGCTGCTCGACGCGTACACGATGCGGGCCCGGCTGGGCCGGCTCGACGGCCTGCACGTGGCGATCGTCGGCGACGTGCTGCACTCCCGGGTGGCCCGCTCGAACGTGCTGCTGCTGTCCACGCTCGGCGCGAAGGTCACCCTGGTCGGCCCGCCGACGCTCATCCCGGTCGACATCGCCGCCGCCCTGGCGCCCGGCACCGACGTCTGTTACGACCTCGACACCGTTCTCCCAGGTGTGGACGTGGTGATGATGCTGCGGGTGCAGCGCGAGCGGATGGGTGACTCCTACTTCCCGTCGGCCCGCGAGTACGCCCGCCGCTACGGGCTCGACGGGCCGCGCATGCGCCGGCTGCCCGAACACGCGATCGTCATGCACCCCGGACCGATGAACCGGGGCATGGAGATCACGCCCGAGGTGGCCGACTCGTCCCGCTCCACCATCGTCGAACAGGTCGCCAACGGGGTCTCCGTGCGGATGGCCGTGCTCTACCTGCTGCTCGGAGGGAACAACCGGTGACCGCGTACCTCATCACAGGCGTCAGTGTGGTCGGCGGCGAGCCGACCGACCTGCTCATCCGCGACGGCGTGGTGGCCGGGACGGGCCGCGGGCTCGCCGCGGACGACGCCACAGTCATCGACGCGACCGGCCTGGTCGCGCTGCCCGGCCTGGTCGACCTGCACACTCACCTGCGCGAGCCCGGCCGGGAGGACGCCGAGACGGTCGAGTCCGGCTCCCGGGCGGCGGCGCTCGGCGGCTACACGGCGGTGTGCGCGATGGCGAACACCTCGCCGGTCGCCGACACCGCGGGCGTGGTCGAGCAGGTCTGGCGGCTCGGCCGGGAGGCCGGCCTGGTCGACGTGCAGCCGATCGGCGCGGTCACCGTCGGGCTGGCCGGCGAGCGCCTGGCCGAGCTGGGCGCGATGGCCGACTCCGCCGCCGCGGTGCGGATCTTCTCCGACGACGGCCACTGCGTGTCCGACCCGCGGCTGATGCGCCGGGCGCTGGAGTACGTCAAGGCGTTCGACGGCGTGATCGCCCAGCACGCCGAGGAGCCCCGGCTCACCGAGGGCGCGCAGATGCACGAGGGCGAGGTGTCCACCCGCCTCGGCCTGACCGGCTGGCCGGCCGTCGCCGAGGAGGCGATCATCGCCCGGGACGTGCTGCTCGCCGAGCACGTCGGCAGCCGCCTGCACGTCTGCCACGTCTCCACCGCCGGCAGCGTCGAGGTGCTGCGCCAGGCCAAGGCGCGCGGGGTACGGGTCACCGCCGAGGTGACGCCGCACCACCTGCTGCTGACCGACGCCAAGGCGGAGAGCTACGACCCGGTCTTCAAGGTCAACCCGCCGCTGCGTACTGCCGCCGACATCGCCGCGCTGCGGGAGGCGCTGGCCGAGGGCGTGATCGACATCATCGCCACCGACCACGCGCCGCACGCGGTGGAGGACAAGGAGTGCGAGTGGGCGTACGCCCGGCCGGGCATGCTCGGCCTGGAGACGGCGCTGTCGATCGCGCTCGACGTGTTCGGCCCCCGCTGGGATCTGATCGCCGAGCGGATGTCCCGCACGCCGGCCCGGATCGCCGGGCTGACCGGGCACGGCCTCGACCCGGCGCCCGGCGTACCGGCCAACCTGACCCTTGTCGACCCGGCCGTCCGCCGCGTCATCGAACCGGCGGAGCTGGCCAGTCGCAGTCGCAACACCCCGTACGCCCGCATGACGCTGCCGGGTCGCATCGTGGCGACCTTCCTGCGCGGCGAGCCGACGGTCCTGGACGGAAAGGCTGTTAAGTGAAGAGACGTCCTGCGATTCTTGTCCTCGAGGACGGGCGCACGTTCCACGGTGAGGCGTACGGCAGCGTCGGGGAGACCTTCGGCGAGGCGGTCTTCAACACCGGCATGACCGGCTACCAGGAGACGCTCACCGACCCCTCGTACCACAGGCAGGTGGTGGTGCAGACCGCGCCGCACATCGGCAACACCGGCGTCAACGGTTCCGACGACGAGTCCGACCGGATCTGGGTGGCCGGGTACGTGGTGCGCGACCCGGCCCGGATCAGCTCCAACTGGCGGGCCACCGGCGGCCTGGAGGACCGGCTCGCCGCCGAGGGCGTGGTCGGCATCAGCGGCGTGGACACCCGGGCGCTGACCCGGCACCTGCGTGAGCGCGGCGCGATGCGGGTCGGCATCTCCAGCGTCGAGGACGACCCGGCCGCCCTGCTGGAGCGGGTCCGCCGCTCGCCGCAGATGGTCGGCGCGAACCTGTCCGACGAGGTGACCACCGCCAAGCCGTACGTCGTGCAGGCGCAGGGCGAGCACCGGTTCACGGTGGCCGCGGTGGACCTGGGCATCAAGCGCAACGTGCCCCGCCGGCTCGCCGCCCGCGGCGTCACCACCCACGTGCTGCCCGCCGGGTCGACGATCGAGGACCTGCTCGCGACCGGCGCGGACGCGGTCTTCTTCTCACCCGGCCCGGGCGACCCGGCGACCGCGGACGGCCCGGTGGCGCTGGCCCGGGAGGTGCTGGCCCGGCGGATCCCGCTGTTCGGCATCTGCTTCGGCAGCCAGATCCTCGGCCGGGCGCTCGGCTTCGGCACCTACAAGCTGGGGTACGGCCACCGCGGCATCAACCAGCCGGTGCTCGACCGGGCCACCGGCAAGGTCGAGGTGACAAGCCACAACCACGGCTTCGCGGTGCAGGTGCCGGGTGCCGGGGACGGCGCAGTGGTGCCGGATCAGGTGATCCAGACCGAGTTCGGCGGTGTCCAGGTGTCACACGTCTGCCTCAATGACAACGTGGTCGAGGGGCTGCGGGCCGTGGACGTGCCCGCCTTCACCGTCCAGTACCACCCGGAGGCGGCGGCCGGCCCGCACGACGCGGACTACCTCTTCGACCGCTTCGCCGAACTGATCGAAGGCGGAAAGAATGCCTAAGCGGACCGACCTCAAGCACGTCCTGGTGATCGGCTCCGGGCCGATCGTGATCGGACAGGCCTGCGAGTTCGACTACTCCGGCACCCAGGCCTGCCGGGTGCTGCGCAGCGAGGGGATCCGGGTCAGCCTGGTCAACTCGAACCCGGCGACGATCATGACGGACCCGGAGTTCGCCGACGCCACGTACGTCGAGCCGATCACCCCGGAGTTCGTCGAGCTGGTCATCGCCAAGGAGCGCCCCGACGCGCTGCTGCCGACGCTCGGCGGGCAGACCGCGCTGAACACCGCTGTCGCCCTGCACGAGGCGGGCGTGCTGGAGAAGTACGGCGTCGAGCTGATCGGCGCGAACATCGAGGCGATCAACCGGGGCGAGGACCGGCAGCTGTTCAAGGAGATCGTCGCGAAGGCCGGCGTACGGCTGGGCCTGGACGATCCGTCGGCGCTGGTGCCGCGGTCGCGGGTCTGCCACTCGATGGACGAGGTCCGCGAGACGGTCGCCGACCTGGGCCTGCCGGTGGTCATCCGGCCGTCGTTCACCATGGGCGGCCTCGGTTCCGGGATGGCGCACACCGACGAGGACCTGGAGCGCATCGCCGGTTCCGGCCTGGCGGCCAGCCCGGTGCACGAGGTGCTCATCGAGGAGAGCGTGCTCGGCTGGAAGGAGTACGAGCTCGAACTGATGCGCGACCGCCACGACAACGTGGTGGTGGTCTGCTCGATCGAGAACGTCGACCCGATGGGCGTGCACACCGGCGACAGCGTCACCGTCGCCCCGTCGATGACGCTCACCGACCGGGAGTACCAGCGGCTGCGTGACCTCGGCATCGCGGTGCTGCGCGAGGTCGGTGTGGACACCGGCGGCTGCAACATCCAGTTCGCGGTGAACCCGGCCGACGGCCGGATCGTCGTGATCGAGATGAACCCGCGGGTGTCGCGTTCCTCGGCGCTGGCGTCGAAGGCCACCGGCTTCCCGATCGCGAAGATCGCCGCGAAGCTCGCCATCGGCTACACGCTCGACGAGATCCCCAACGACATCACGCTGAAGACGCCCGCGGCGTTCGAGCCGACGCTCGACTACGTGGTGGTGAAGATCCCCCGGTTCGCGTTCGAGAAGTTCCCCGGCGCCGACCCGGAGCTGACCACCACGATGAAGTCGGTGGGCGAGGCGATGAGCCTGGGCCGCAACTTCACCGAGGCGCTGAACAAGGCGATGCGCTCGATGGAGACCAAGTCATCCGGTTTCTGGACCACTCCGGACCCGGAGGGCGCGACGAAGGAGAACACCCTCGCGGCGCTGCGCACGCCGCACGACGGCCGGCTCTACACGGTCGAGCGGGCGCTGCGCCTCGGCGCGTCGATCGCCGAGGTGTCCGAGGCCTCCGGCGGCATGGACCCGTGGTTCCTGGACCAGATCGCCTCGCTGGTCGAGCTGCGCGCCGAGATCGTGGACGCGCCGGTGCTCGACGCCGCACTGCTGCGCCGCGCCAAGCGGGCCGGCCTCTCCGACCGGCAGCTCGCCGCGCTGCGTCCCGAGCTGGCCGCCGAGGACGGCGTCCGGACGCTGCGGCACCGTCTCGGCGTCCGGCCGGTCTACAAGACGGTGGACACCTGCGCGGCCGAGTTCGAGGCGACCACGCCGTACCACTACTCGACGTACGACTCGGAGACCGAGGTGGCGCCCTCGGCGCGGCCGAAGGTGCTCATCCTGGGCTCCGGGCCGAACCGGATCGGTCAGGGCATCGAGTTCGACTACTCGTGTGTGCACGCGGTGCAAGCGTTGCGGGACGTGGACTACGAGACCGTCATGGTCAACTGCAACCCGGAGACCGTCTCCACCGACTACGACACCGCCGACCGGCTCTACTTCGAGCCGCTGACGTTCGAGGACGTGCTGGAGGTCTGGCATGCCGAGGACTCCTCCGGCAAGGAGGCGGGCGGCCCCGGCGTCATCGGGGTGATCGTGCAGCTCGGCGGGCAGACCCCGCTGGGCCTGGCGCAGCGGCTCAAGAACGCCGGCGTGCCGATCGTGGGCACCTCCCCGGAGTCGATCCACCTGGCCGAGGAGCGCGGCGCGTTCGGCGCGGTGCTGGCCCGGGCCGGGCTGCGCGCGCCCGCGCACGGCATGGCCACCTCGTACGACGAGGCGAAGGCGATCGCCGACGAGATCGGGTACCCGGTGCTGGTCCGCCCCTCGTACGTGCTCGGCGGGCGCGGCATGGAGATCGTGTACGACGACGCCACGCTGCGCGACTACATCGGCCGGGCCACCGCCATCTCACCGGACCGCCCGGTGCTGGTGGACCGGTTCCTGGACGACGCCATCGAGATCGACGTGGACGCGCTCGTGGACGCCGACGGCGACGTCTACCTGGGCGGCGTGATGGAGCACATCGAGGAGGCCGGCATCCACTCCGGCGACTCGTCGTGCGCGCTGCCGCCGATCACCCTGGCCGGCTCGCACCTGGCCCAGGTGCGGCACTACACCGAGCAGATCGCCCGCGGCATCGGGGTACGCGGTCTGCTCAACGTCCAGTACGCGTTGCAGGGCGACATGCTCTACGTGCTGGAGGCCAACCCGCGCGCCTCCCGGACCGTACCGTTCGTCTCGAAGGCCACCGCGGTGCCGCTGGCGAAGGCGGCGGCCCGGATCGCGCTCGGCGCCACCGTCGCGCAGTTGCGCGCCGAGGGGATGCTGCCGCCCACCGGCGACGGCGGCACCATGCCGGCCGACGCGCCGATCGCCGTCAAGGAGGCGGTGCTGCCGTTCAAGCGGTTCCGCACTCCGTCTGGCAAGGGCATCGACGTGCTGCTCGGCCCGGAGATGAAGTCCACCGGCGAGGTGATGGGCATCGACACCGGCTTCGGGCAGGCGTTCGCCAAGTCGCAGGCCGCCGCGTACGGGTCGCTGCCCACCGCCGGGAAGATCTTCGTCTCGGTCGCCAACCGGGACAAGCGCGGCATGATCTTCCCGATCAAGCGCCTGGCCGACCTGGGCTTCGAGATCGTGGCCACCACCGGCACGGCCGAGGTGCTGCGCCGGCACGGCATCGCCTGCGAGCAGATCCGTAAGCACTACGAGTCGGGGGAGGGCGCGGACGCGGTCTCGCTGATCCTCGGCGGCGACGTGGCGCTGGTGGTGAACACGCCGCAGGGCTCCGGCGCGAGCGCCCGTTCCGACGGGTACGAGATCCGCAGCGCGGCGGTGAGCGTGGACATCCCGTGCGTCACCACGGTTCCCGGCGCCGCCGCCGCGGTCATGGGCATCGAGGCCCGCATCCGCGGCGACCTGAAGGTCCGCCCCCTGCAGGACCTGCACGCCGCCCTGCGGGCGGGCGAGTGACAGCGCGCCTGAACGCGCCGATCATGAGGTTGGCGGCGGATTTGGAGATCCACATCGCCGCCAACCTCATGATCAACGGGGAGGCCGGGGAGGCCGGGGAGGCCGGGGAGGCCGGGGAGGCCGGGGAGGCCGGGGAGGCCGGGGAGACCGGGCGGGCCGGGCGGGCCGGGCGAGGGGGCGCGGCGTGATCTTCGAGAAGGTGGTGCGGCCCCGGCTGTTCTCGCTCGCGGGCGGGGACGCCGAGGGGGCGCACGAGTGGACGCTGGCGCGGCTGGCCGCGGTGTCCCGCCGGCCGGCGGTCCTCGCGGCGCTGCGTGCGGCGTACTTCCGGTCGGCGCCGCGCACCGTGTTCGGGGTGCGCTTCCCCAACCCGGTCGGGCTGGCGGCCGGCATGGACAAGAACGGACTCGCGTTGCCGGCCTGGCCGGCGCTGGGCTTCGGCTTCGTCGAGGTCGGCACCGTGACCGCGCACGCCCAGCCGGGCAACCCCCGGCCCCGGCTGTTCCGGCTGCGCGACAGCGAAGCCGTGATCAACCGGATGGGCTTCAACAACGCCGGTGCCGAGGCGCTGGCGGACCGGCTGGCCGCGTTGCCGCGCCCGCTCGGCGTGCCGCTGGGCATCTCGCTCGGCAAGTCCAAGGTGACCCCGCTGGACGAGGCCGTCGAGGACTACCTCGCCTCGTACCGGGCGCTCAAGGACCACGGCGACTACTTCGCGGTCAACGTGTCCTCACCGAACACTCCCGGGCTGCGGTCGCTTCAGGACCGATCACATCTGGACGCCCTGCTCGCCGCGCTGGTGGGGGAGAAGCCGGTGCTGGTGAAGATCGCCCCGGACCTCACCGAGCCGGCCGTGGCCGAGCTGCTGGAGGTGTGCCTCGACCGGGGCGCGGCCGGGGTCATCGCCACGAACACCACGCTCGCCCGTGACGGGCTCGCCCCGGCCGACCGGGAGCGCGCCGCCGAGGCCGGCGGGTTGTCCGGCCGGCCGCTCACCGCCCGGGCCCGGGAGATGGTCGCGTTCGTGCACCGGGAGACCGGCGGCCGGCTGCCGGTGATCGGCGTGGGCGGCATCCTGCACCCGGACGACGCGACACGCATGTTCGACGCCGGCGCCGCCCTGCTCCAGCTCTACACCGGCTTCATCTACCGCGGCCCCGCCCTGACCCGGGCCATAACAACCCGAACCACCCGACCCTGACCCACCCACCCCACCACCCCCACCCCCCCCACCCCCCCACCCCCCCCACCCGCACGATCTTGCACTTTCGGCCCCGGCACACCGCCCATTCCGGGCGCAGCCGGGGCACCAACTGCAAGATCGCGGGGGAGAGCGGGGGAGGGGGAGAGCGCGGGAGAGCGGGGTGGGGTGGGAGGGGAGGGGAGGGGTGAAGGAGGAGGAGACGTGACGCCTGAGGAGATTCTGGAAGCCGACCGGCGGCACGTGTGGCACCCGTACGCCGCGATGCCTCCCGCCGGCGCGCCGTACGTGGTCGAGAGCGCCGCGGGGGTGCGGCTGCGGCTCGCGGACGGGCGGGAACTGGTCGACGGCATGTCGTCGTGGTGGGCGGCGATCCACGGCTACCGGCACCCGGCGCTCGACGCCGCGGTGACCGACCAGCTCGGCCGGATGAGCCACGTGATGTTCGGCGGGCTCACCCACGAGCCCGCGGTGCGCCTGGCGCGCACGCTCGTCGAGCTGACCCCGGACGGCCTGGAACACGTCTTCCTGGCCGACTCCGGCTCGGTCAGCGTCGAGGTCGCGGTGAAGATGTGCCTGCAGTACCAGCGTGCCCGGGGACGCCCGCAGCGCCGCCGGCTGGGCACCTGGCGGGGCGGCTACCACGGCGACACGTTCCACCCGATGAGCGTGTGCGACCCGGAGGGCGGCATGCACCACCTCTGGGGCGACGTGCTGCCCCGGCAGGTGTTCGCACCGGTGCCGCCGCCCGGCTTCGACGCGGCACCGGACCCGGCGTACGAGGCGGCGCTGGTGGACGCGGTGGAGCGGCACGCCGACGAGCTGGCCGCGGTGATCGTGGAGCCGGTGGTCCAGGGCGCCGGCGGGATGCGGTTCCACCACCCGCACTACCTTCGCGTGCTGCGCGAGGTGACCCGGCGGCACGGCATCCTGCTGGTGTTCGACGAGATCGCCACCGGCTTCGGCCGGACCGGCCGGATGTTCGCCGCCGAGCACGCCGGTGTCGCACCGGACGTGCTCTGCGTCGGCAAGGCGCTCACCGGCGGGTACCTGACGCTCGCCGCGGCGCTGTGCACGCCCGAGGTGGCGCGGGCGATCTCCGCCGACGGGGTGCTGGCGCACGGGCCGACTTTCATGGGCAACCCGCTCGCCTGCGCCGTCGCCAACGCCTCCCTGGACCTGCTGCGGGCCGGGGACTGGGCGGGACGCGTGGCGGGCATCGCCGAGGGCCTGCGGGCCGGTCTGGAGCCGCTGCGGGATGCGCCCGGCGTGGCCGACGTCCGCGTGCTCGGCGCGATCGGGGTGGTGCAGCTCGACCACGAGGTGGACCTGCCCCGGGCGACCGCTGCGGCGGTCGCGGAGGGGGTGTGGCTGCGCCCGTTCCGGGATCTCGTCTACACGATGCCGCCGTACGTCTGCGACGCCGCGGACGTGGCGCGGATCGCGGCCGGAGTGGCCGCGGCGGTCAAGGCCGGCTGAGCCCGGCCGGATACGACAGGGCGCGACGGAAGGCCCGTCGCCGGACACGCCAGGCGGCCCGGAGCCGCCGGGAGAGGGAGAGACGTGATGGAGACGTTCGGCGCCCGCCTGCACCGGGCTGTGGCGGAACGAGGGCCGCTCTGCGTGGGCATCGACCCGCACCCCGGGTTGCTGACCGCCTGGGGCCTGTCCGACGACGTGGCGGGCCTGGAGCGGTTCTGCCGCACGGTGGTGGAGGCGATCGGTGACCGGGTCGCCGTGGTGAAGCCGCAGTCGGCGTTCTTCGAGCGCTTCGGCGCCCGCGGTGTCGGTGTGCTTGAGTCAACTATCCGACAGTTGCGAGATTTGGGAGCGCTCACTCTGCTTGACGTGAAGCGCGGCGACATCGGCTCGACGGTCGCCGCGTACGCGTCGGCGTACCTCGATCCATCCAGCCCCCTGTATGTCGACGCGGTCACCGCGAGCCCCTACCTGGGAGTAGGTTCGCTCGCCCCGATGTTCTCCACCGCCGCCGAGCACGGTGGCGGGGTCTTCGTCCTGGCGCTCACCTCCAACCCGGAGGGTGCCTCCGTGCAGCGCGCCGTGGGCGCCGACGGGCGCACCGTCGCGCAGACCGTGATCGACGAGATTTCCCAGCTCAACAGGGGTGCGGAACCACTCGGCAGTTTCGGGCTGGTGGTCGGGGCGACGATCGGTGAGACGGGTCACGATCTGGACTCGGTGAACGGTCCGCTGCTCGCGCCGGGGCTGGGCGCACAGGGTGGAACGCCCGCCGGGTTGCGTACCGTGTTCGGCGCCGCGCTGCCGTCGGTGCTTCCCTCGTACTCCCGGGAGGTGCTCGGCGCGGGCCCCGACCCGGTCGACCTGCGGGCCGCCACCGAGCGGGTGCTGGCCGACTGCCGGGCCGCCCTGGGCGCGGCGGGCTGACTGACGGCTCGGTCACTTTGGGTTGATCATCGCGCGTCCACGTTGCCGAAATCTCCGTTGACCGCTAGTTTTCCCCGCGCTGGGAACCACGGACCCCTTTGGTTGCCAGCGACACCACGTTTCACAGATGCGGTGGGGCGCTCAGCCCGCCGTACTAGGGACCTGAGGAGAACTGGTGCCGCTCCCGTCACTGACCCCCGAGCAGCGCGCTGCCGCGCTGGAGAAGGCCGCGGAGATCCGCAAGGCCCGCGCTGAGCTGAAGGAGCAGCTCAAGCAGGGCAAGACCACCCTCGCCACCGTCCTCGAGCGGGCCGAGTCCGACGACGTCGTGGGCAAGCTGAAGGTTTCGGCCGTGCTCCAGGCGATGCCGGGCATCGGCAAGATCCGGGCCACCCAGATCATGGAGAAGCTCAAGATCGCCGACAGCCGTCGTCTGCGCGGCCTCGGCGAGCAGCAGCGCAAGGCTCTGCTCGGAGAGTTCGCCGCCAACTGAACGGCCCGCCGTGTAGAAACAAGCGGTGAGCACGGATGACGAGGCGCGCTCGGCGGCTCGGCTCACTGTCCTGTCCGGTCCCTCCGGGGCCGGTCGGAGCAGTGTCGTCGAGGCGGTCCGGGCGCGCCTTGCGTCTGTCTGGGTGCCGGTGGTCGCCACCACCCGCCCACCCCGTCCGGACGAGTGCGACGGCGTCGACCGCGTCTTCCTCGACGCGCCCGGCTTCGACCGGCTGATCGCCGCCGGGGAGCTGCTGGAGTGGTGCCGGATCGGGCCGTACCGCCGGGGGGTGCCCCGGGCCGGGGTGCGGACGCGGCTCGCCGAGGGCCGGCCGGTGCTGCTGCCGCTGGACCTGGGCGGCGCCCTGGCGGTACGGGCGGCGGCGCCCGGCGCCCGGCTGGTGCTGCTCGCGCCGCCGGCGTACCGGGCGGACCCGGACGTCGCGGCCGTCTTCGCCCACGCCGTGGCACACGACCACACCGAGCGCGCCGCGGCGGAGCTGGTAGGATTGCTCGGTTCGTCCTTCCTGGCTCCGGCCCGACCGCCCGCGGGCGGCGCACGAGACGCAGAGGTTTAATTCGTGGGATCCATCGCCACCAACCCCGAGGGCATCACCAACCCGCCGATCGACGAGCTGCTCGAGAAGACCACCTCGAAGTACGCGCTGGTCATCTTCGCCGCCAAGCGCGCCCGGCAGGTGAACGCCTACTACAGCCAGCTCGGTGAGGGTCTCCTGGAGTACGTCGGCCCGCTGGTGGAGACCACCCCGCAGGAGAAGCCGCTCTCCATCGCCATGCGCGAGATCAACGCGGGCCTGCTCACCGCCGAGCCGACCGACCAGCCGTAACCACGCCCGCGCCGATGCCCGCCGAGATCGTCCTCGGGGTCGGCGGCGGCATCGCCGCCTACAAGGCGTGTGAGCTGCTCCGGCTCTTCACCGAGTCGGGTCACCGGGTCCGGGTGGTGCCGACCGCCTCGGCGCTCCGCTTCGTCGGGGCGCCGACCTGGGCGGCCCTGTCCGGCCGGCCGGTCGCCGACGACGTCTGGTCCGACGTGCACGAGGTGCCGCACGTGCGGCTCGGGCAGCACGCCGACCTGGTCGTGGTCGCACCGGCCACCGCCGACCTGCTCGCCAAGGCCGCCCACGGCCTGGCCGACGACCTGCTCACCAACACGCTGCTGACCGCGCGCTGCCCGGTGCTGCTGGCCCCGGCCATGCACACCGAGATGTGGGAGCACCCGGCGACCGTGGCGAACGTGGCCACGCTGCGCTCGCGCGGCGTCCGCGTGATCGAGCCGGCGGTGGGCCGGCTCACCGGGCGGGACACCGGCAAGGGCCGGCTGCCCGACCCGGCGGAGATCTTCGCGGTGGCCCGCCGGGCCCTGGCCCGCGGCGTCGAGGCCGAGGCCGACCTGGCCGGCCGGCACGTGGTGGTCACCGCCGGGGGCACCCGCGAGCCGCTGGACCCGGTCCGGTTCCTGGGCAACCGGTCGTCCGGCAAGCAGGGGTACGCGTTCGCCCGCGCCGCCGTCGCCCGGGGCGCCCGGGTCACGCTCGTCGCGGCCAACGTGGCGCTGCCCGACCCGGCCGGGGTGGACCTGGTCCGGGTGGGCACGACCGAGGAACTGCGCGCCGCCACGCTCGCCGCGGCAGCCGACGCGGACGCCGTCGTGATGGCCGCCGCGCCCGCCGACTTCCGGCCCGCCAGCTACGCCAGCGGGAAGATCAAGAAGTCCGACGACGGCGTCGCGCCGACCATCGAGCTGGTCACCAACCCGGACATCGCCGCCGAGCTGGGGCGCGTCCGCCGTCCCGGGCAGGTGCTGGTGATCTTCGCGGCCGAGACCGACGACGCGGAGGCCAACGGCCGGGCCAAGCTGGCCCGCAAGAGGGCCGACATGATCGTGGTCAACGAGGTCGGCGTGGACAAGGTCTTCGGCGCCGACACCAACGCGGCCACCGTGATCGGTGCCGACGGTGCCGTGCACCGGCTGCCCGAGCAGCCCAAGGAGGCCCTGGCCGACGCCGTCTGGGACCTCGTCCGTCCGCGGCTGCCGTCACGTTCCTGACGGTTGGTCGACCCGCGTTCATCGGGTCACGGCGGAACGACGGTGACTAAACTGCCGCCGAGCGACCTTTAAAAGTCTTCACATGCTTAGGAGTGCCGTGACACGTCTCTTCACGTCCGAATCGGTCACGGAGGGCCACCCGGACAAGATCGCCGACCAGATCAGTGACGGCATTCTCGACGCCCTGCTCGCCCAGGACCCGCACAGCCGGGTCGCGGTGGAGACGTTGATCACCACCGGTCAGGTGCACGTGGCCGGCGAGGTGACCACCAAGGCGTACGCCGACATCCCGACCATCGTCCGCGAGACCATCCTCGGCATCGGCTACGACTCGTCGAAGAAGGGCTTCGACGGCGCGTCCTGCGGCGTCAGCGTGTCCATCGGCGCGCAGTCGCCGGACATCGCCCAGGGCGTCGACAACGCGTTCGAGCTGCGTACCGGCGGCTCGGAGAGTGCGCTGGACGCGCAGGGCGCCGGTGACCAGGGCATGATGTTCGGCTTCGCCTGCTCCGAGACGCCCGAGCTGATGCCGCTGCCGATCGCGCTGGCGCACCGGCTGGCCCGCCGGCTCGCCGCGGTCCGCAAGGACGGCACGATCCCGTACCTGCGGCCGGACGGCAAGACCCAGGTCACCATTGAGTACGACGGGCTGCGCCCGGTCCGGCTCGACACCGTCGTCGTGTCCAGCCAGCACGCCGCGGACATCTCGCTGGAGTCGCTGCTCACCCCGGACATCCGCGACCACGTCATCGCCCCGGAGCTGGAGGGCCTCGGCCTGGACACCGAGGGCTACCGGCTGCTGGTCAACCCGACCGGGCGGTTCGAGATCGGCGGCCCGATGGGTGACGCCGGCCTGACCGGCCGGAAGATCATCGTGGACACGTACGGCGGGTACGCCCGGCACGGCGGCGGCGCGTTCTCCGGCAAGGACCCGTCGAAGGTCGACCGGTCGGCCGCGTACGCGATGCGCTGGGTCGCCAAGAACGTCGTGGCCGCCGGGCTGGCCGAGCGGTGCGAGGCGCAGGTCGCGTACGCGATCGGCAAGGCGCACCCGGTGAGCCTGTTCATCGAGACGTTCGGCACCGAGACCGTGCCGGTGGCCTCGATCGAGAAGGCCGTGGCCGAGGTGTTCGACCTGCGGCCAGCCGCCATCATCCGGGACCTGCACCTGCTGCGCCCGATCTACCAGCAGACCGCCGCGTACGGCCACTTCGGCCGGGAGCTGCCGGAGCTGACCTGGGAGGGCACCGACCGGGCCGCCGACCTCAAGTCGGCCGCGGGAGCCTGACCACCACCACGCGCCGCGACCGGCGACCCGCACCGGGGTCGCCGGTCGCGCGCGTCTGCGTGGACGTGCCGCTGCCGCACCTCGACCGCCCGTTCGACTACCTGGTGCCGGAGGCGCTCGACGCCGACGCCCGGCCCGGGGTGCGGGTGAAGGTGCGCTTCGCCGGGCAGCTCGTCGACGGCTGGCTGCTGGAGCGCGCCGAGTCGTCCGAGCACCCGAAGCTCGCGTACCTGGAGAAGGTCGTCTCCCCGGTGCCGGTGCTCTCCCCGGAGGTGGCCCGGCTGGCCCGCGCGGTCGCGGACCGGTACGCCGGCAGTCTCGCCGACGTGCTGCGGCTGGCCGTGCCGCCCCGGCACGCCCGCGCCGAGAAGGCCGTCACCGCCGCGGCCGCGCCCGACGGCAGCCCCGCCGACGGCAGCCCCGCGTCCGCGGACGGCACCGCGCCCGACGGCGTACCGGCCGAGGCCGCCGACGCCGACGCCCGGCCGGGTGGCCGGGCGGAGGTGGACCCGCGCGGCTGGCGGGACTACCCGGCCGGTCCGGCGCTGCTACGCGCGCTCACCGACGGCAAGCCCGCCCGCGCGGTCTGGTCGGCGTTGCCGGGGGAGGACTGGGCCGACAGGTACGCCGACGCGGTCGCCGCCACGGTGGCCGGCGGCCGGGGCGCGGTGGTCGTGGTGGCCGACGCCCGCGACCTGGACCGCCTCGACGCCGCCCTGACCGCGGTGCTCGGCGCGGGGCGGCACGTCCGGCTCACCGCCGCCGACGGTCCGGCCCGCCGCTACCGGGCCTTCCTCACCGCCCGCACGGGCGAGGTGGACGTGGTGATCGGCACCCGGGCGGCGATGTTCGCCCCGGTGCGGCGGCTCGGCCTGGTGGCGATCTGGGACGACGGCGACGACCTGCACGCCGAACCGCGCGCGCCCTACCCGCACGCCCGCGACGTGCTGCTCACCCGGGCGCAGCTCGGCGACATCGCCGCGCTGGTCGGCGGGTACGCCCGGACCGCCGAGGCGCAGTTGCTGGTGGAGACCGGCTGGGCGCGCGAGGTGGTGGCCGACCGGGCGGTGGTGCGCGCGCGTACCCCGGCCCTGGCCCCCACCGGCGACGACCCGCAACTGGCCCGCGACCCCGGCGCGGCCTCGGCGCGGCTGCCGAGCCTGGCCTGGACCACCGCCCGGGACGCGCTGCGCGCGGACCTGCCGGTGCTGGTGCAGGTGCCGCGCCGCGGGTACGTGCCGTCGGTGGCCTGCGCCGACTGCCGAGCCCCGGCCCGCTGCCCGCACTGCGCCGGGCCGCTCGCGCTGCCGTCGGCGCAGGGCACGCCCGCCTGCCGCTGGTGCGGCCGGGTGGCCGCCGCGTACGCCTGCCCGGAGTGCGGCGGGCGGCGGCTGCGCGCCTCGGTGACCGGTGCCCGGCGGACCGCCGAGGAACTGGGCCGGGCGTTCCCCGGCGTGCCGGTGCGCACCTCCGGGCGGGAGGAGGTGCTGGCGAGCGTGCCGGGCGGAGCCGGGCTGGTGATCGCCACCCCGGGCGCCGAGCCGGTCGCCGAGGGCGGATACGGCGCGGTGCTGCTGCTGGACTCGTGGGCGCTGCTGACCCGGGCCGACCTGCGGGCCGGCGAGGAGGCGCTGCGGCGGTGGATGGCCGCCGCCGCGCTGGCCCGGCCCGGTACGGCAGGTGGCCGGGTGGTGGTGGTCGCCGACGGCGCGCTGGCCCCGGTGCAGGCGCTGCTGCGGTGGGACTCCGCCTGGTTCGCGGCCCGGGAACTGGCCGAGCGGCGGGAGCTGGGCTTCCCTCCGGCGGTACGGATGGCGAGCGTCACCGGCGTGGCCGAGGCGGTGGCCGACCTGCTCGCCGGCGCCCGGCTGCCGGGCGACGCCGAGGTGCTCGGCCCGGTGCCGGCCGACGAGGGCCGGGAGCGGATGCTGGTCCGCGTGCCCCGGTCCCGGGCCGCCGCGATGGCCGAGGCGCTGCACGCCGCCGCCGGGCAGCGCAGCGCCCGCAAGGCGGCGGACCCGGTACGGCTCCAGGTCGACCCGCTCACCCTGTTCTGATCGGACGCGTCCGCGTGACAGTGCGCACGCGGACCCTCGCGCACGGTCGTGACCTGGGGTTTGCCGCACACCTGGTCCGGCAATCGAGTAGCGGGCGGTGATAGCATCGCCCGTCATGCCCAGCCGCGCGGTTTTCCCGCGCGGGACGCGGCGCGGCGGGTGCCAGAGCACGTCGGGCCGACACGGATTCGATGTCGTCAGTCAGCCGGTGAGCAGGGGTGGACCAGTCGTGACCGTTCGTCAGTCGATCGTCTTCAACGGTGACCTCGGCAGTGGCAAGAGCACCGTCTCGGTCGAGATCGCCAAGCGGCTCGGGCTGCGCCGGGTCAGCGTCGGCGACCTCTACCGCCAGATGGCCCAGGAGCGGCAGATGACCGCCCTCCAGCTCAACCTGCACGCCGAGCTGGACCAGGCCGTCGACGGGTACGTCGACCAGCTCCAGCGCGACATCGCCGCCTCCGGCGAGTCCCTGGTCATGGACTCCCGGCTGGCCTGGCACTTCTTCACCGACGCGCTCAAGGTGCACATGATCACCGAGCCGACCGAGGCGGCCCGGCGCGTGCTGGCCCGCCCGTCCGGCCCGGCCGAGAGCTACACCTCGCTGGAGGAGGCGCGGGCCAAGCTGCGCGAGCGCAGCGAGAGCGAGCGCGGCCGGTTCATCGTCCGGTACGGCGTCGACAAGGCCCGCCTGCGCAACTACGACCTGGTCTGCGACACCACCCGGGCCGACCCGGAGCAGGTCATCCAGCACGTCATCGACGTCTACGAGGGCCGCCTCGGCGCGGACGTGCTGCGGGCGGGCCGGCCGCTGCTGCTGCTCGACCCGAACCGGGTGTACCCCACCGAGGACGTGTCGACGCTGCGCGGCCTCTGGGACGCCGACGCCGCCGCCGGGGCGGCCGACAGCGACGGTGAGCCGGAGCCGCTGAGCATCGGTTACACCGGCGAGTACTTCTTCGTCGTCGACGGGCACCGGCGGCTCAGCGCCGCGGTGCGCGCCGGCCTCCCGATGGTCGCGGCCCGCCTGGTCGCCGAGGTGGACGAGCCGGTGGTCGGCGGGATCAGCGCCGTCGACTTCTTCACCGCGCAGGCCCGCCCGGGGCTCATCCACGACTGGGAGGACGCGCACGGCATCACGCTGCCGCTGCCGGAGCACGCGCTGCTCGGTGGCGGCCCGGTGCTCGCCGGGGAGCCGGGCGCCGGGGCCTGACCGCCGGGGACACCGCCACCTCGCCGGTGAGGGTTCACCCGATCCGGCGGGCCGGAGCATGATGAAGGCCTCCGATGCCTGGGGAGGCGGAATCGTGGATCCGACCGACGCGCTCGCGCTGCTGATGTCCCCCGAGGGTCGTCTCGACCCCTACCCGACGTACGAGCGGCTGCGCGCGCACGGCCCGGTGGTCCAGGCCGGGCCGGTCCTCTACGTGGTCACCGGCTACGCCGAGGCCGACGCGATCCTGCGCGACTCGCGCTTCGGTGTGATGGACGACGCGCTGCGCGACCAGTTCATGCCGGGCTGGCGGGAGAGCCCGGCGGTGCTGTCGATCTCCCGGTCGATGCTGCGCACCAACCCGCCCGACCACAGCCGGATGCGCCGGCTGGCCGCTGGCGCGTTCACCCCGCGCCGGATCGCCGCCATGCGCGACGTGGTGCGGGCGCAGGCCGACGAGCTGGTCGACGCGATGCTCGCCGCCGACGGGCCGGTCGACTTCATGGCCGCGTTCGCGTACCCGCTGCCGGTCGGCGTGATCTGCGCGCTGCTCGGCGTGCCGGTGGCGGACCGGCCGCTGTTCCGGCGCTGGGCCACCGACCTGACCGGTGTGCTCGAACCGGAGATCACCGCCGACGAGCTGGCGGTGGCCGACCGCGGCGCGACCGAGCTGCGGGACTACTTCACCGAGCTGGTGGCGGCCCGCCGCCGGGCCCCGGCCGACGACCTCACCACCGCGCTGGTCCAGGCCCACGACGGCGGCGACCGGCTCTCCGGCGACGAACTGCTGGCCAACCTGATCGTGCTGCTGGTGGCCGGTTTCGAGACCACCACCAACCTGCTCGGCAACGGCCTGGTGGCGCTGCTGGAGCATCCGCGCGCCGCGGCGGCGCTGCGCGACCGGCCCGACCTCGCCCCCGCCTACGTCGACGAGCTGCTGCGCTACGACTCGCCGGTGCAGCTCACCTCGCGGATGAGCACCGCGCCGTCCCGCTACGGCGACGTCGACCTGCCGCCGGAGAGCTGGGTCATCGTGCTGCTCGGCGCGGCCAACCGTGATCCCCGCCGCTATCCCGAGCCGGCCCGCTTCGACCCGTGGCGGGCGCAGATCGCGCCGCTCTCATTCGGCGCCGGGCCGCACTACTGCCTCGGTGCGGCGCTGGCCCGGCTGGAGGCGCAGGTGGCGTTCCCGCTGCTGCTGCGCCGGCTGCCCGCGCTGGCGGTGGCGGGCCGGCCCGAGCGGCGGGTCCGGCTCACCCTGCGTGGTCACGCCACGCTGCCGGTGACCGTGGGGCGGGAGGCGGCCCCGGTCACCGTTCCCGGTACGCGACCCGGGGCGGCCGGGCCGACTCCGTAGACTGGACGCGCATCGTTCGACCCAGACAAGGAGCCACGCCGAGTGACCGTCCAGCCCATCCGTCTGTTCGGCGATCCGGTGCTGCGCACGCCGGCCGACCCGGTCGTCGACTTCGACGCCGAGCTGCGCAAGCTGATCGCCGACCTGACCGACACGATGCGCGAGCAGAGCGGCGCCGGCCTGGCCGCGCCGCAGCTCGGGGTGGGCCTGCGGGTGTTCACCTTCGACGTCGACGACGTCCTCGGCCACCTGGTCAACCCGGTGCTGGAGTTCCCCGACGAGGAGGAACAGGACGGCCCGGAGGGCTGCCTGTCCATCCCCGGGCTCTACTTCGACACCAAGCGCCGGCAGAACGTGATCGCCAAGGGCTTCAACGGCTACGGCGACCCGCTGCAGATCGTCGGCACCGGCCTGATGGCCCGCTGCGTGCAGCACGAGACCGACCACCTCGACGGCGTGCTCTTCGTCGACCGGCTCGACGCGGCCGGCCGTAAGGAGGCCATGAAGGCGATCCGCCAGGCCGAGTGGTACGACCAGGCCGCCCCGCCGACGGTCAAGCTCAGCCCGCACGCCGCCGGCAACCCGTTCGGTCTGGGGCGGTGACCCGGATGCGCCTGGTCTTCGCCGGCACGCCGGCCGTCGCCGTACCCGCCCTGGACGCGATCGCCGCCTCCGGGCACGAGCTGCTCGCCGTGGTCACCCGCCCCGACGCCCCGGCCGGGCGCGGCCGGGGACTGGTCCGCTCGCCGGTCGGCGCGTGGGCCGACGCGCACGGCGTCGAGGTGCTCACCCCGGCCCGTCCGCGCGAGCCGGAGTTCCTCGACCGGCTGCGCGAGCTGGCGCCGGACTGCGTACCGGTGGTCGCCTACGGCGCGCTGGTGCCGCCGGTCGCGCTGGAGATCCCCCGGCACGGCTGGATCAACCTGCACTTCTCGCTGCTGCCCGCCTGGCGCGGCGCCGCGCCGGTGCAGCACGCCGTGCTGCACGGCGACGAACTGACCGGGGCCAGCGTCTTCGAGCTGGAGGCGGGGCTGGACACCGGCCCGGTCTACGGCACCGTCACCGACGAGATCCGGCCCGCCGACACCTCCGGTGACCTGCTGGAACGGCTCGCGCACTCCGGCGCCGGGCTGCTTGTCGCCGTGCTCGACGCGATCGGCGCCGGCACCGCCCGGGCCGTGCCGCAGCCGGCCGACGGCGTCTCGCTCGCCCCGAAGCTGACGGTGGAGGACGCCCGGGTCCGCTGGGGTGACCCCGCGTTCGCGGTGGACCGGCGCATCCGCGCCTGCACGCCCGCGCCCGGCCCGTGGACCACGTTCCGCGACGACCGGGTCAAGCTCGGCCCGGTCACGCCGCTGCCCGACGGCCCGGAGCTGAAGCCGGGGGAGCTGCACGTGGAGAAGTCCGGTGTGCTCGTCGGCACCGCCACCACGCCGGTGCGCCTCGGCGAGGTGCGCGCCGCCGGCAAGAAGGCCATGCCCGCCGGCGACTGGGCGCGCGGCGCCCGGGTCACCGCCGGCGAGGTGTTCGCGTGACGGGGCCGCAGCGCCCGGACCGGCCCGTCGAGGGCGAGCGTCCCGGGGGGTACGCGCGTGAGCACGGCGACCGGCCCGGCGGCGAGCGCCGGGGCGACGACCGGTTCGGTGACCGTGAGCGCGGCGCCCGGCAGCGTTCCGACCGGCCCGCCGCGGACCGGCGTGCCGGCGACCGGTTCGGCGGGGACCGTGAGCGCGGTGACCGTGAGCGCGGTGACCGGCGGGGCGGGGACCGGCCCGGCGGCGACCGGCGTGGCGGCGACCGGTTCGGTGGGGACCGGCGGGGCGGGCGTCCGGTCCGTCCGGCAGTCGACCTGCCCCGGCAGATCGCGTACGAGGCGATCGCGGCGGTGCACCGCGACGACGCGTACGCCAACCTGGTGCTCCCGGCGATGCTGCGCGAGGCCGGGCTGACCGGCCGGGACGCCGCGTTCGCCACCGAGCTGACCTACGGCACGCTGCGGCACACCGGCACGCTGGACGCGATCGTCACCGACGCGGCCGGGCGGGACGTGCAGCGCATCGACCCGCCGGTGCGCGACGCGCTGCGGCTCGGGGCGTACCAGATCCTGCACACCCGGGTGCCCGCGCACGCCGCGGTGTCCTCCACTGTGGACCTGGTCCGGTCGGTGGGGCCGGGCGCCACCGGGTTCGCCAACGCGGTACTGCGGGAGATCACCACCCGGGACGCCGACGCCTGGGTGGCGAAGCTCGCCCCGGCGCAGGAGACCGATCCGATCGGGCACCTCGCGCTCGCGTACAGCCATCCGCAGTGGATCGTGCGGTCGTTCGCCGAGGCGCTCGGCGGCGACATGGGCGAGACGACCCGGCTGCTCATCGAGGACAACGAGCGCCCGCCGGTGCACCTGTGCGCCCGGCCGGGGCTGGCCGATCCGGTGGCGCTGGCCGACGAGGTGGGCGGCGCGCCAGGCGCGTTCTCGCCGTACGCGGTCTACCTGCCCGGCGGCGCGCCGGGTGACCTGCCGGCGGTGGCCGACGGCCGCGCGCACGTGCAGGACGAGGGTTCCCAGTTGGTGGCGGACGCGCTGACGGCGGCGCCGCTGGACGGCCCGGACGGCCGCTGGCTGGACCTGTGCGCCGGTCCGGGCGGCAAGTCCGGCCTGCTCGGCGCGCTCGCCGCGATCCGTGGCGCGCGGCTCACCGCGGTCGAGGTGGCCGAGCACCGGGCACGACTGGTGGAGCAGGCGACCCGTGGGCTGCCGGTGACGGTGCTGCACACCGACGGACGCACGGTGGGCAGCGATCCGAAGCTGCCGGAGGAGCACTTCGACCGGGTGCTCGTGGACGCGCCGTGCACCGGGCTGGGCGCGCTGCGCCGCCGTCCGGAGTCGCGGTGGCGCCGCCAGCCGTCGGACCTGCCGCCGCTGACCCGGTTGCAGCGGGAACTGCTCACCGCCGGGCTGCGGGCGGCCCGGCCGGGTGGCCTGGTCGCGTACGTGACCTGCTCGCCGCACGTGGTGGAGACGCACGTGACGGTGACCGAGGCGGCCCGGCGGTGCGGTTTCGGCGTCGACTTCGTCGACGCGCGGCCGCTGCTGCCGGCCGGCATGCCGGGCCTGGGCGACGGCCCCACGGTGCAGCTCTGGCCGCACCGTCACGGCACCGACGCCATGTTCCTGGCGGTCCTCCGCCGGGTCTGATCCACCTCCCTCTCGCAGTCGATCAAGGAGTTCGTGTCCCCGGGGCCGCCGCGCCCGGACACGAACTCCTTGATCGTCATGGGAGAAATGGGGAGGGATGGAGCGTGTGCGGCATCCCGGTGGGGGGAGGGGGCCGGTGGGATGTGACAGCCCGTTGACTGTTTGATCGATGCATGTAACTGTTTCGACCACCGGTCCCGGCACCCCCGCCCGCCGAACCCCCACGAGGAGTCTCCATGAGACGCAGAACGCCGACCACGAGCCTCGCGCTCGCCCTCGTCGCCACCCTGACGACGGCGAGCCTGGCCGGCACCGCCTCCGCCGCGCCCGCCCCGGCCGCCGCCCCCGCCCCGGCCGTCGCCGCACTCGCCGCCCCGGACGTCTCCCTGAGCAACATCCAGGCCCACCTCACCCAGTTCAACTCCATCGCCACCAGCAACGGCGGCAACCGGCGCGCCGGCTCGGCCGGCTACACGGCGTCGGTCAACTACGTCAAGGGCAAGCTCCAGGCCGCCGGCTACACGGTCACCGAGCAGAACTGCTCCACCTGCACCTACCCGGGCAACAACCTGATCGCCGAGTGGCCGCAGGGCCCCTCCGACCAGGTCGTCATGTTCGGCGCGCACCTGGACGGCGTCGCCGCCGGCCCCGGCATCAACGACAACGCCTCCGGCTCGTCGGTGCTGCTGGAGAACGCGCTGGTGCTGGCCGCGCAGAACCCGACCATGACCAAGCGGGTCCGGTTCGCCTGGTGGAACGGCGAGGAGCAGGGCCTGCAGGGCTCCAAGCACTACGTCAACCAGCTCAGCTCCACCCAGCGCGGCTACATCAAGGGCTACTACAACTTCGACATGGTGGGCTCGCCCAACGGCGGGTACTTCATCAACCGGATCACCTCGGCCACCGCCGCGCCGCTGAAGGCGTACTGGGACTCGTTCGGCATCTCGCCGGAGGAGAACACCGAGGGGCAGGGCCGCTCGGACGACTACTCGTTCGCCAACGCCGGCATCCAGACCTCCGGCTACGCGGCGGGCGCCAGCTACACCAAGACCTCGGCGCAGGCCAGCAAGTGGGGCGGCACCGCGGGCGCGGCGTACGACGGGTGCTACCACCGCTCCTGCGACAACACCAGCAACATCAACACGACCATCCTGAACCGGGCCGCGGACGGCGTCGCGTACGCGATCTGGCAGCTCGCGGTCGGCGGCGGCACGCCGACAAACGACTTCTCCGTCTCGGTGAGCCCCACCTCCGGCAGCGTCGCCCGGGGCGGCTCCACCACCGCCACGGTCAGCACCGCCACCACCGCCGGCAGCGCGCAGACCGTGGCGCTGTCCGCCAGCGGCGCCCCGAGCGGCGTCTCGGTGAGCTTCAGCCCGTCCTCGGTCACCTCGGGCGGCTCGGCCACCATGACCGTCACCGCCTCGTCGACGGCCACCACCGGTACGTTCACGCTCACCGTGACCGGTACCGGCTCGGTCACCCGCACCGCCGGCTACACGATCACCGTGACCGGCGGCAGCGGCGGCTGCACCGGCGGGCAGCTGATCGGCAACAGCAGCTTCGAGTCCGGCACCACGCCGTGGACGGCCAGCTCCGGCGTGATCACCAACAGCTCCAGCCAGGCGGCCCGCACCGGGTCGTACAAGGCGTGGATGAACGGGTACGGCTCCTCGCGTACCGAAACGCTGTCCCAGTCGGTCACGCTGCCGGCCGGGTGCAGCAGCTACACGTTCTCGTTCTGGCTGCACATCGACTCGGCCGAGACGACCACCTCGACCGCGTACGACAAGCTCACCGTGCAGGTCGGTTCGACCACGCTGGCCACGTACTCGAACCTGAACAAGGCCACCGGCTACACCCAGCGCACCTTCAACCTGGCCGCGTACGCCGGTCAGACGGTCACGCTGAAGTGGACCGGGGTCGAGGACTCCTCGCTGCAGACCAGCTTCGTCGTGGACGACGTGACGCTGCAGGTCGGCTGAGCGGTACCGGGCGGGGTGGGCGCCGGCCCGCCCCGCCCGGTTCTCAGTTGATCGGCAGCGCCTTGGCGCCCGCGCCCTTGACCGAGCGGGTCAGCGACCGTCCCGAGACCCACAGGAAGCACTGCACGCCCCGGTCGCCGTCGCGCCACTGCTCCTCGTACGGGTGATAGATGATGGTGCCGGCCCGGTACTGCATGTTGCCGTCGTTCGGCAGCCCGGCGTACTTGGCGATCAGGCCGCGGCAGGCCTTGTGCGCGCGCAGCGGCGTGCGGTCGAACTCCGCGTAGCTGATGTCCGGCGCCTGGTAGACGCCGACGAACTCGGCGTGGTGCTTGCTGGTGCAGGCCACCGGCCGCATCGACTGCACCTCGTCCTTGCTCAGCTTCGGGTTGAAGCAGCCGAGCGCGAGCTTCGAGCCGGGCTTCAACGCCCCCCGCAGGCTGCCGGTGCGCTGGGACACGGCGCCCTCGTCCAGATCGCTGATCTCGGCGACGTCGCAGCGGTACCAGCGGGCCCCGCCGGACCACGCGAGCGCCGACGGGAAGACCACCGCCAGGCGCAGCCGCCCGGAGCGCCAGTCCGCGCCGACGGCGCGGGTGACCTGGCGGGCGCACTCGGCGTGCGCGGCACGCATCCCCGCCGATCCGGTACGCGGCGGCGCGGAACGCTCCGCCTCCGCGCCGGTCATCGTGCCCACGTGCAGCGTCTCGGTGCGGTGCGGGGTGGCGCAGTCGACCGGCTGGTAGCCGCTGAGGTAGCCGACGTCGGCGACCGTGGGGTGACAGGCGCCGGACTTCGGCACGAACCCGACCGGCGCGGCGAACGCGGGCCAGTCGTCGACCAGGTCCCGGTCCACTCCGGCCGGCGCGGCGCAGCCGCCGAGCGCCAGCGCCAGCGCCGTGCCCACGGTGACCGCCACCCGCCATCGCCGCATCCCGACCGACCTCCCCCGCGCATCCGGCGCCGTCCGGTCACCCGGTACGCCTCGGCGGTGGAGCATACGGCAGCCGATCAGGTGACCGGGAGTCCCTCGGGGCCGGCGCCGCGCACCGATCGGTTCAGCTTGCGGTCGTCACTCCACAGGAAACAGCGCACGCCCCGGTCGCCCTCCTCCCACTCCCGCTGTGACGGCGGGTAGAAGATGGACCCGGCCCGGTACGGCAGCTCGGCGTTGTCCGGCACCTCGGCGAACGCGGCGATCAGCGTCATGCAGCGCCGGTGCGTGGCGGGCGCGCCCTTGGTGAACTCCGCCCAGCTCATGTCGCGTTCCTCGTACACGCCGACGAACTCCGCGCGGTGCGGTTCGGTGCACAGCACCGGTGCCATGTAGTTGAGGTTCTGGCCGATCAGTTTCGGGTCGAAGCACCTGTGCACCAGCGGGTTGTCGCCGACGAGCGCGCCGCGCAGGCTGCCGACCCGGTTGACCGGGCGGGTGTTGTCGATGCTGTCGGTCTCGGCCAGGTCGCAGCGGAACCAGCGGGCGCCGGACGTCCAGGCGGTGACGGTGGGCAGCGCGATGTTCAGCGTCAGCCGGGCGGCCCGCCAGTCCCCGCCGATCATCTCCCGGGCCCGCTGGTCGCACTCGGCGCGTGCGGTCCGCAGCGCCGGTGAGCCGGGTTCCGGGCGTACGCCCTGCGCCGCCGGCCCGGTGAACCGGCCGACGTGCACGGTCTCGGCCAGGTGGCTGCCCGCGCAGTTGACCGTCTCGTAGGTGGCGGCGGCCACCACGGTGCTCAGCCGGGGCAGGCAGGCCTCGGTCGCCGGGACGAACAGCTGCGGTACCGGCAGCGCCGCCCAGTCGTCGATCAGGTCGCCGTCGGCCCGATGCACCTGAGCGCAACCCGCGAGCACCGCAGTCGCGGCGCCGGCCAGCGCGAGCACGTGGAGCCACCGTCGCATCGTCCGCCCCTTCCGGGAGAGATGACAGCCGGTCGTCATAGGCCCGACCGGCGTCCCCCGCGCCCGGGCGTGCAGCATACGTGACCGTCCCTGTAGGAGTTTCGTCATCTTTCAATCGATCGGCCAGTCACCGGCGACTATTCGTGCCGATTTTCTCTCCGGACGGCCGGATGGTGCACCGCGGGTGACGGAAGGATCACCGCTGGTCGCTCCGGGAGCCGTGCCGCTACCTCCGGATCACCGCGTTCGTACACTGGCCCCGTGACCGTACCGCCGCCGATCGTCGCGCCCAGCATCCTGGCCGCCGATTTCGCCCGCCTCGCCGACGAGGTCCGTGCCGTGGAGCCCGCCGCCGACTGGCTGCACGTCGACGTCATGGACAACCACTTCGTACCCAACCTGACCATCGGGCTGCCGGTGGTGCAGAGCCTGCGCGCCGTCACCGGGATCCCGTTCGACGTGCACCTGATGATCGAGGATCCGCGCCGCTGGGCGCCCGGGTACGCCGACGCCGGGGCGTACAACGTCACGTTCCACGCCGAGGCGTGCGACGACCCGGTGGCGCTGGCGAAGGACCTGCGCTCGGCCGGGGCGAAGGCCGGGCTGGCGATCGACCGGGACACCCCGATCGAGCCGTACCTGGAGCTGCTGCCGAGCTTCGACACGCTGCTGATCATGACGATCAAGGCCGGCTTCGGCGGCCAGCGGTTCCTGCCGCAGCTGCTGGACAAGGTGCGCGCGGCCCGCCGGCACGTCGACAGCGGGCACCTGGAGCTGCGCATCGAGGTCGACGGCGGCATCGCCGCGGACACCATCGAGCAGGCCGCCGCGGCCGGCGCCGACGCGTTCGTCGCGGGCACCGCCGTCTACGGCGCCGACGATCCCGCGGAGGCGGTGCGCCGCCTGCGGGGCCTGGCGGAACGCGCGATGACCGGGGCCTGAGATGGACCCGGCCGGCGAGCGACCCGACGTGATCCTCGTCGTCGACGACGACGAGGACATCGCCCGCTTCGTCGAGTTCAACCTGCGCCTGCACGGCTTCGAGGTGCTGCACGCCGCCGACGGCCAGGAGGCGCTGGAGGTCATCGAGCGGCAGCGGCCCGACCTCGCAGTGGTCGACCTGATGATGCCGCGCATCGACGGGCTGGAACTGACCCGGCGGCTGCGCGCAGACCCGATGACCTCGGCCCTGCCGGTGATCATGCTGACCGCCAAGGGAATGACCCAGGACAAGGTCAACGGGCTCAGCGTCGGCGCGGACGACTACCTGGTCAAGCCGTTCGACACGCTGGAACTGGTGGCCCGGGTCAACTCCACGCTGCGCCGCAACAAGGAGTTCCGGGAGGTCTCGCCGCTGACCGGGCTGCCCGGCAACAGCCGGATCCGGCGGGAGATCAGCGATCGGGTCCGCAACGGCGTCGACTACGCCGTCGGCTACATCGACATCGACCGGTTCAAGAGCGTCAACGACCGGTACGGCTTCGTGCGCGGCGACGAGTTCATCTCGGCGCTGGCCCGCAGCCTGCACCGGGCGGTGGTGTCGATCGGGATGCCGCCGGCGTTCCTCGGCCACGTCGGCGGCGACGACTTCGTCATCGTCTGCGCCCCCAGCCAGGTCCGGCCGCTGACCAGCCGGGCCGTCGTCGACTTCGAGAAGGCCGCGGACGCGCTCTACGACGCCACCGACCGGGAACGCGGCTTCGTCGAGCTGAAGGACCGGCGCGGCAACATCCGCCGCGCCGCGCTGGTGACGCTCTCCATCGGCGTGTCGCTGTCCGATTCCGGCAAACGGTTCACCGACCCGCTGGAGGCGATCGCGGTGGCCTCGGAGATGAAGACGGTGGCCAAGAGCCAGCCCGGCTCGTACGTGGCGGTGGACCGCCGGCGCGGCGTCACCTGAGGCGGTCCTGTGAGGTAGCTCGCCTCTGTGGCGCGCGCCCGGGCGGAACGTGTAAGACTTCCCGTATACCCACCACGCGCTGGCGGGGCTCGGTGAAATTCCGAACCGGCGGTGATCCACGGTCCGACCGTGGTAAGCCCGCGACCCGGACGGCTTCGGCCGGACGGTGGACCTGGTGAGAATCCGGGGCCGACGGTTGGGGTGCGGCTCGTCCGCCCCCAGAAAGTCCGGATGGGAGACAGCGCGCGGAACGGGGGAGGCCCCTGCCGGCCGCTGAGCACCCTCAGCCGCCGCGTGGGCTCCCCGGGGTCGGCGTCGCCGTCCCCGGGTTCCCGCCGCCGCGTGTCCGCGGCTTCCTGCCGCTGCTCCCGAACCGCCCGCGCGCGACCGGCGAGCGGGAGGACAGGCGGCCATGGCGAGCGTCTCCGTCGACGAGGCGATGCGTCGTGCCATCGAACTGGCCACGCGCGGCCTCGGCACCACCAGCCCCAACCCGGTGGTCGGCTGCGTGCTGCTCGACACCGAGGGCGAGGTCGTCGGCGAGGGCTTCCACGCGTACGCCGGTGGCCCGCACGCGGAGATCGTCGCGCTGGCCCAGGCCGGCACGCGCGCCCGCGGCGGCACCGCTGTGGTCACCCTGGAACCCTGCGACCACACCGGCCGCACCGGCCCGTGCAGCCACGCCCTGATCGCCGCCGGGGTGTCCCGCGTGGTGATCGCCGTGCCCGATCCCAACCCGGTCGCCTCCGGCGGCGCCGCCACGCTGCGCGCCGCCGGGGTCCAGGTCGCTCTCGGGGTACGCGCGCAGGAGGCCGAGGCGGGCAACGTGGCCTGGCTCACCTCGATGCGCCGCGGCTGGCCGTACGTGATCTGGAAGTACGCGGCCACGCTCGACGGGCGTTCCGCCGCCGCCGACGGCACCAGCATGTGGATCACCTCCGAGGCGGCCCGGATCGACGTGCACGCGCTGCGCGGCACCGTCGACGCGGTGCTCGCCGGCGTGGGCACCGTGCTCACCGACGACCCCCGGCTGACCGCCCGCAACCTGCGCGACGGCACCCTGGCCATCCGGCAGCCGCTGCGGGTCGTGGTGGACAGCTCGGGGCGTACCCCGGCCGACGCCCGGGTCCGCGACGGCGCCGCCCGCACCTGGGTGGCGACCGCCGCGGAGGTCGGCGCCGGGCCGGACGGCCGGGTCGACCTGGCGGCGCTGCTGGCGGAGCTGCACCACCGCGGCGTGCGGGCCGCGCTGCTGGAGGGCGGGCCGACGCTGGCCGGCGCGTTCCTCGCCGCCGGCCTGATCGACAAGATCGTCGGGTACGTGGCGCCGAAGCTGCTCGGCGCCGGCCCGACCGCGCTGCTCGACGCCGGCGTGAGCACCATCGCCGACGCCATCGATCTGGAGATCACCGACGTTACGCGGGTCGGTCCCGACCTGCGGATCACCGCGCTGCCCCGGAAGA
Organism: Micromonospora sp. Mcm103; assembly: GCF_024519755.1. NCBI lineage: Bacteria > Bacillati > Actinomycetota > Actinomycetes > Micromonosporales > Micromonosporaceae > Micromonospora > Micromonospora sp. Mcm103. The sequence goes on along the minus strand of NZ_JALJRJ010000025.1, from coordinate 42,712 downwards.
GGGAGGGCTGACATGTTCACCGGCATCGTCGAGGAACTGGGCGAGATCGTCCGGAGCACCGAGACCGGCGACGACTCCGCGCTGGTCGCCATCCGCGGCCCGCTCGTCACCTCGGACGCCCGGCACGGCGACTCCATCGCCGTCAACGGCGTCTGCCTCACCGTGGTCGACGTCGACGGCGGCGTGTTCACCGCCGACGTGATGGGCGAGACGCTGCGCCGTACCGCGCTCGGCGCGCTGCGCCCCGGCGACCCGGTCAACCTGGAACGGGCCGCCGCGCTGAACAGCCGCCTCGGCGGCCACCTGGTGCAGGGCCACGTCGACGGCGTCGGCGAGATCGTCGCCCGGGAGCCGGCCGCGCAGTGGGAGACGGTCCGGTTCCGGCTGCCCGCCGGGCTGGCCCGGTACGTGGTGGAGAAGGGCTCGATCACCGTCGACGGCGTGTCCCTGACCGTCGCCGAGGCGGGCGACGACTGGTTCACGGTCGGCCTGATCCCCACCACGCTGAAGCTCACGGTGCTCGGCACGAAGCAGGTCGGCGACCCGGTCAACCTGGAGGTCGACGTGCTGGCCAAGTACGTCGAGCGGCTGCTCGGCGACCGGAGCGCGGGGGGTGCGCGGTGATGGGCCCGCTCGGCTGGCTGCTCGACGCCCAGGTGCACGTGGCCGGCTCGCCGGTGCTGGTCCGGGAGATCGTCGGCAACGTCTTCGGGCTCGGCTCGGCGCTGCTCGGGCTGCGCCGCGTGGTCTGGGCCTGGCCGGTCGGCATGATCGGCAACGCGCTGCTGCTCACCGTGTTCCTCGGCGGCGTCTTCGTCACCCCGCAGGCGCACGACCTCTACGGCCAGGCCGGCCGGCAGGTCTTCTTCTTCGCCGTCAGCGTGTACGGCTGGTGGCGCTGGTCGCGCAACCGGCGCGCCGGTGGCGGGGACGAGCCGGCCGTGGTGCCGCGCTGGGCCACCTGGCCGGAGCGGCTCGGCCTGCTCGTCGCAGCCGTCGCCGGCACCGCCGCCGCGTACCCGGTGCTCGCCGCGCTCGGTTCGTGGGGGCCGCTGCCTGATGCCTGGATCCTGGTCGGCAGCCTGCTCGCCACGTACGGCATGGCCCGCGGCTGGGTCGAGTTCTGGCTGATCTGGATCGCCGTCGACGCGGTCGGCGTACCGCTGCTGCTGCGCGGCGGCTTCTACCCGTCGGCCGCCATGTACCTGGTCTACGGCGCGTTCTGCGCGGCCGGCCTGTACAGCTGGTGGCGCACCTCCCGGGCCGTCGCGACCGCGCCCGCCCCGATCCCGGCGACGTACTCGGAGGCCGTGGCATGAGCACGTTCGGTTCGATCGAGCAGGCGGTCGCGGACATCGCCGCCGGGCGTCCGGTGGTAGTGGTCGACGACGAGGACCGCGAGAACGAGGGCGACCTGATCTTCGCGGCCGAGCTGGCCACCCCGGAGCTGGTCGCGTTCATGGTCCGGTACACCTCCGGCTACATCTGCGTGCCGCTGACCGAGGACGAGTGCGACCGGCTCGACCTGCCGCCGATGCACCACACGAACCAGGACCGGCGCGGCACCGCGTACACGGTGACGGTGGACGCCCGGGAGGGCGTCAGCACCGGCATCTCGGCCGCCGACCGGTCGCACACCATCCGGCTGCTCGCCGACGCCGTCACCGGCCCGACCGACCTGGCCCGGCCCGGCCACGTGGTGCCGCTGCGCGCCCGCGCCGGCGGGGTGCTGCGCCGCCCCGGGCACACCGAGGCGGCGGTGGACCTGACCCGGATGGCCGGGCTGCGCCCGGCCGGGGTGCTCTGCGAGCTGGTGAACGACGACGGCACCATGATGCGCCTGCCGGACCTGGAGAAGTTCTGCGCCGAGCACGGGCTGACGCTCGTCACCATCGCGGACCTGATCGCACACCGGCGGCGTACCGAGAAGCAGGTCGAGCTGGCCGCCGAGGCCCGGATGCCCACCCCGTACGGCGTGTTCAAGGCGCTCGGCTACCGCGCCGAGCACGACCCGGCCGAGCACGTCGCGCTGGTCATGGGCGACCTCGGCGACGGGCGGGACGTGCTGGTGCGGGTGCACTCCGAGTGCCTCACCGGCGACGTGTTCGGCTCGCTGCGCTGCGACTGCGGGCCGCAGTTGCAGGCCTCGCTGGCCCGGGTCGCCCAGGAGGGGCGCGGCGTGGTCCTCTACGTGCGCGGGCACGAGGGCCGGGGCATCGGCCTGCTGCACAAGCTGCAGGCGTACCAGCTCCAGGACCAGGGCCGCGACACCGTGGACGCGAACCTCGACCTGGGCCTGCCGGCCGACGCCCGCGACTACGGCACCGGCGCGCAGATCCTCTACGACCTGGGCGTCCGGTCGATGCGGCTGCTGACCAACAACCCGGCCAAGCGGGCCGGGCTGGAGGGGTACGGCCTCACCGTGACCGGCCGGGAGGGGCTGCCGGTGCGGTCCAACCCGGAGAACGTGCGCTACCTGCGCACCAAGCGGGACCGGATGGGTCACCTGCTGGACGGACTGGACGAGGTGACCGAGGCGCCGATGGGCCGCCCGGTCGCCGGTGACGAGATCGGAGCGTAGGGCGATGGCGGGTTTCGGTGAGCCGGGCGTGACCGCGGTGGACGCCGCCGGGATGACCGTCGGCGTGGTGGCCGCCCGGTGGCACGGCGACCTGACCGACCACATGACCGAGCGGGCCGTGGCCGCCGCGCAGGCGTGCGGGGCGCGGGCCGTGGTGGCCCGGGTGGCCGGTTCGGTGGAGCTGCCGGTGGTGGCCCAGGCGATGGCCCGCCGCTTCGACGTGGTCGTCGCGCTCGGCGTGGTGGTCCGCGGCGCGACGGCGCACTTCGACTACGTCTGCCAGTCGGTCACCGAGGGGCTGACCCGGGTGGCGCTGGACGAGGGCAAGCCGGTGGCGCACGGTGTGCTCACGGTCGACACCATCGAGCAGGCCCGGGACCGGGCCGGGCTGCCCGGCTCGGCCGAGGACAAGGGCTGGTCGGCGACGGTGGCAGCGCTGGACGCCGCCCTGGCCGTCCGCGCCCTCGACGCCCAGTCCGCCCACCGGGTCGGCTTCGCCTGACCCACCGCTGTGGTTGACTGCCGCGGTGACGGAGATCGGGTACGCGGACCTGCCGGGGCTGCGGATGGCGTACCGGACCTGGGGCCGGGCCGACGGCCGCCCACTCGTGGCGCTGCACGGCGGCGCCGGATCGGGGGAGACCTGGGCCGCCCTCGCGGCGGCGCTCGGCTCGGCCACCCGCACGTACGCCCCCGACCTGCGCGGCTACGGCGCGACCGGGCCTGCCGGCGCCTACTCGCTGGAACTGGTCCGCGACGACGTGCTGGCGTTTCTGGACGCCCTGGCGCTGCCCCGGGTCGTGATGCTGGGCCACTCCTCGGGGGCGGTGGCGGCCCATCTGTTCGCCCGGGCGTATCCGGACCGGGTGGCGGCGCTGGTGCTCGTCGAACCGCCGCCACCGGTGCCGCTCGGCCTGCGGCTGCCACCTCGGCCGGCCGGCCCGCTGCCCTATGACTGGGCCGCCCGCGAAGCGGTCGTCGCGGAACTCAACGCCCCGCCTCCCACGTGGTGGGAGGAGCTGACCGAGATCACTGCGCCCACCCTGGTGGTGGCCGGTGGTCCCGCCAGTCACCTGCCGCAGCACGAGCTGGCGCGGATGGCGGCCCGGATCCCCGCCGCCCGCCTGGTGACAGTCGAGGCCGGTCACGCGGTGCCGGCCGCGCGCCCCGCCGAGTTCGCCACCGCGGTGCGGGACTTCCTCGCCGCGCTGCCCAGGTGAGCCGGACGACGCGGGTGGACCCGGTGGGCGTGCTCACCCGGGGCGGCTGGAAGAATCGCCTTCCGTGAAGACGTTCGAGGAGTTGTTCGCCGAGCTGCAGGCCAAGGCCGCCGCCGGCACCCCGGGCTCGGGCACGGTCGAGGCGCTCGCCAAGGGCGTGCACTTCATCGGCAAGAAGGTCGTCGAGGAGGCGGCCGAGTCGTGGATGGCCGCCGAGCACGAGGGCCCGGAGCGGGCCGCCGAGGAGATCTCCCAGCTGCTCTACCAGGCGCAGGTGCTGATGCTCGCCACCGGCCTGGAACTGAAGGACGTCTACCGACATCTGTGAGTGCCCGTCCGCTGATCATCCGATCGAACGAAGGAGCACTCCCATGCTGCGTGTCGCAGTACCCAACAAGGGCGCCCTGGCCGAGTCGGCGGCCCAGATGCTGCGCGAGGCGGGCTACCGCCAGCGCACCGACCCGAAGGACCTGGTCTGCCGGGACGAGGCCAACGACATCGAGTTCTTCTACCTGCGCCCCAAGGACATCGCCACCTACGTCGGCTCCGGCGACCTGGACGTCGGCATCACCGGCCGTGACCTGCTGATCGACTCCGGCGCGCCGGCCGAGGAGATCGTCGACCTCAACTTCGGACGGGCCACCTTCCGGTTCGCCGCCCGGCCCGACGACGTGGCCTCCGTCCAGCAGCTCGGCGGGCACCGCATCGCCACCGCGTACCCGGGTCTGGTCGAGCGGCACCTGGCCGAGCTGGGCGTCAAGGCCGACGTGATCCGCCTGGACGGCGCGGTGGAGAACGCCATCCGCCTCGGCGTGGCCGACGTGGTCGCCGACGTGGTGGAGACCGGCGCGACGCTGCGCCAGGCCGGCCTGGTGGTCTTCGGCGAGCCGCTGCTGCGCTCCTCGGCGGTCCTGGTCCGCCGCGCCGGCGCGACCGGCGGCGCGCAGCAGGAGCAGTTGCAGCGCCGGCTGCACGGGGTCCTGGTGGCCCGCCGGTACGTGATGCTCGCCTACGACGTCCCGGCCGGTCTGCTGGACCGGGCCAGCTCGCTGACCCCGGGCATCGAGTCGCCGACGGTCTCGCCGCTGCACCGGGAGGGCTGGGTCGCGGTGCAGGCGATGGTGCTCCGCGACGACGTGCACCGGATCATGGACGAGCTGTACGAGCTGGGCGCCCGCGCGATCCTGGTCACCAACATCCACGCCTGCCGGCTGTGAAGCCGCTGCCGCTCCCGGCCGCGCTGGCCGTGGTGGTGGCCGGCGGCGTGGCGTCGGCCGCCCAGGGCGCGGTCAACGCCGAGATGGGGGAGCGGACCGGTGCCCCGGTTCTCGGCGCGGTGGTAAACAACCTCGGCGGCTGCCTGCTGGTGCTGGCCGGGATCGTGGCGCTGCCCTCGATGCGCGCCGGACTGGCCGGGCTGCGCCGCTCCGGGTTGCCGTGGTGGGCGTACCTGGGCGGGGTCGGCGGTGCGGTGATCGTGCTGGTCGCGCCGGTGGTGGTGCCGGTGCTCGGGGTGGCGGTGTTCACCATCGCCCAGGTGGCCGGCGGCAGCCTCGGCGGCCTCGCGGTGGACCGGGCCGGGCTGGCCGCGACCGGCCGGATGCCGCTCACAGTGCCCCGGGTCGGCGGGGCGGTGCTCGGCGTCGGCGCTGTCGCGCTGGCGCAGCTCGGCCGCCCGGTCGGCGACCTGGCGGTCGGGCTGGTGCTGCTCTGCGTCCTGGGCGGGCTGGCGGTGGCGACGCAGTCCGCGCTCAACGGGCGGGTCGCCGCGTCGGTCGGCCCGGCGGCCGGGCTCGCCGTCAACTTCGCGGTCAGCACCGTGGTGATCGGCGCGGTCGCGGCGCTCACCGGCGCGCTCGCGAGTCAGCCCCGCTGGCCCGGCCAGTGGTGGCTCTACGTCGGCGGCCTGCTCGGCGTCGGCATCGTGCTCTCGCTGCTGGTCGGGGTACGCGCCGCCGGGGTGCTGCGCACCGGCCTGGCGCTGGTGGCCGGGCAGCTCGGCGGCGCGCTGCTGCTCGACCTGGTCCTGCCCGGCGGCCCCGGTGTGCGGCTGCCGGTGCTGGCCGGCGCCCTGCTCACGCTGCTCGCCGTGGTGGTCACCGGCCTGCGCCGGCGTGGCCCGGACCGTGTGGCGGCCGAAGGCGCGCGTGAACCGGATGGCAGACTGGTCGGGTGAGCGATTCCGTGGTGACCGTGCGACCCCGCCGCGTCCGGGTCGTCTGCTGGGTGTCGGCCGTCACGCTGATCGTGGTGTTCAGCCTCGTCGCGACGTCGCTGACCGGCGCCACCGGCAACGGCTACGGCACGTTCCAGCGCGGCGACCAGTTCGCCATGATCGGCCTGGGTGTCTTCGGCGCGCTCGGCTTCCTGCTGTTCACCCGCCCCCGGGTGATCGCCGACGCCAAGGGCGTCCGGGTGCGCAACGTGTTCAGCTCGTACGAGCTGCCGTGGGAGGTCGTCCGCGGTGTCCGGTTCGACCGGGGCGCACCGTGGGCCAGCCTGGAGCTGCACGACGACGACCTGCTGCCGATGGTCGCGTTGCAGGCCGCCGACAAGGAGAGCGCGGTCGAGGCGGTGCGCGCGCTGCGCCGCCTGCACCAGGCGCACCTGGCGGCGCTGTCCGCCGGCCAGTCGGCACCCCGCTGACCTGCGAGCCCGGTTTGGGCGGACCTGGGCCGAGGGTGTAGTGTTGCGGAGTCGACCAGACTGCCCCCGTCCCTGACGCGCGGGCGGTCGAGAAGCGGAGCGCCCGCTCCCACCCGAGTCGCCGCCACGGTGGCCGGGTCCGGTCCCCGGTTTCGGGCATGTCCCGACGCCGGATGCGCGATCCTGTGATCGTGCCGACCGGTCGAGTGGGCCCTGGCATACGCCGGGGCCTTCTGCTTTCCGGGTCGGCTCCCACCCGGGAGCCCACGGAGTCGGCACCGTAGGAGACTCGACTCGAGGAGGCCCCATCAGCGTCGAACCACGCGTGAACGAGCAGATCCGGGCACGTGAGGTCCGACTGGTCGGTCCTGAGGGTGAGCAGGTGGGCATCGTCCCGCTGGAGCGCGCCCTGCAGCTGGCCGCGGACGTCGACCTGGACCTGGTCGAGGTTGCGCCGATGGCGCGCCCGCCGGTGTGCAAGCTCATGGACTTCGGCAAGTTCAAGTACGAGAGCGCACTCAAGGCGCGCGAAGCGCGGCGTAACCAGCAGCAGACCGTCATCAAGGAGATGAAGCTCCGGCCGAAGATCGACCCGCACGACTACGAGACCAAGAAGGGTCACGTGGTGCGGTTCCTCAAGGCCGGCGACAAGGTCAAGGTGACGATCATGTTCCGCGGTCGCGAGCAGAGCCGCCCGGAGCTGGGTTACCGGCTCCTGCGCCGGCTCGAGTCCGAGATCACGGACCTGGGATACGTCGAGGCCGCGCCGAAGCAGGACGGCCGAAACATGATCATGGTTCTCGCTCCGCACCGGGCCGTCAAGGCCTCCGCGGTCGCCGCCACGGCGTCCCGCGGTGGACCGCGCGACCGGGCGGCGGAGGAACCGGCCGCTCCGGCCGGCGAGACCCCGGCGGCCGGCGACACCGCAGCAGCCGGCGAGACCGGCACGACCGCTGAGACCAGCGGCCAGTAACAGGGGAGAAGACGTTCCAATGCCGAAGATGAAGAGCCACACGGGTATGGGCAAGCGGGTCAAGGTGACCGGCAAGGGCAAGATCGTTGCCCAGCAGGCCGGCCTTCGCCACAACCTGGAGAAGAAGCCCAGCACCCAGACCCGTCGGCTGACCGGCACCGTCGAGCTGGCCAAGGCCGACACCAAGCGCATCAAGAAGCTGCTCGGCCGCTGACGCGAGCCACCTGAACCGAAGAAGGAGTTGAGATGGCACGCGTCAAGCGGGCTGTGAACGCCCAGAAGAAGCGTCGTACCCTGCTGGAGACCGCGAGCGGTTACCGCGGTCAGCGCTCCCGGCTGTACCGCAAGGCCAAGGAGCAGGTGCTGCACTCGATGCAGTACTCCTACCGGGACCGTCGCGACCGCAAGGGCGACTTCCGGCAGCTCTGGATCCAGCGGATCAACGCCGGCGCCCGGGCCAACGGTCTGACCTACAACCGGCTGATCCAGGGCCTGCGCCTGGCCGGCATCGAGGTCGACCGGAAGATCCTGGCCGACATGGCCGTCAACGACGCCGCCTCGTTCGCGGCGATCGTCGAGCTGGCTCGCGCCGCCGTGGCGGCCGAGGGCACCGGTGGCGCCGCGGCTCAGGCCGCCTGACCCACCCCGTACGGCAGATCGAGGCGTCTCCCATGCAGTCACGTTCGCAGGGGAGGCGCCTCGACGCCGTTCCCGGACCGTTCACCCCGCGTACCCCCAGGGTCGTGGCGGCCCGCCGGCTGCAGCGCCGGCGCGACCGCGACCAGGCCGGCCGGTTCCTGGCCGAGGGGCCGCAGGCGGTCCGGGAGGCGCTCGCCCGCACCGGCACCGTGGTCGAGCTGTTCGGCACCCCGGCGGCGCTCGACAGGTACGCCGACCTCGCCGCCGCGGCCGCCCGGGCCGACGTGCCCGTCTCCGAGGTGACCGACGACGCCCTGGCCGCGCTGGCCGAGACCGTCGCGCCGCAGGGCCTGGTGGCGGTGTGCCGGCACCTCGACGTACCCCTGGAGCAGGCCCTCGCGCACGGGCCGCGACTGGTAGCGGTGCTCGCCGGGATCCGCGACCCGGGCAACGCCGGCACCGTGCTGCGCACCGCCGACGCGGCCGGTGCGGGCGCTGTGGTGTTCGCGGGCGAGGCGGTCGACCCCTACAACGGCAAGTGCGTGCGGGCCTCCGCCGGCAGCCTCTTCCACGTCGACGTGGTGCGCGCCGCCGACCCGCTCGCCGCCGTCGAGGCGCTGCGGGCCGCCGGCCTGGAGATCCTGGCCACCACCGGGTACGGCGACAGCGACCTGGACGACCTCGCCGACTCGGGACGGCTGGCTGCCCCCACCGCGTGGCTGTTCGGCTCGGAGGCGCACGGCCTGCCCGAGGAGCTGACCGGCGCCGCCGACGCCCGGGTCCGGGTGCCGCTGCACGGGCGCGCGGAGAGCCTGAACCTGGCTGCGGCGGCCGCCGTCTGCCTGTATTCTTCCGCCAGAGCACTGCGTGTCCCCCGGGGCGCGCGAGAGACAGCAGGGGAGTCCGCCTCGTCATGAACGCGCCACGGCGTTCGTTTAGCCAGCCCGCCGGTGTCGGCGGGCGGCGGGCCTGACCCTTCCCCCTGCACGACTCCCCACCGGCGGGCTGCGGCGAAGCCGCGCGTCCGTAGACTCGCCTAGCCACCCGCGAGGGTCGGCGCCGCCGTGAGGGAGTGCCCGTTCACCATGAGCTACCGCAACGATCCGTACGACCCGAAGCAGGTCGCCCTGCTCGACCCGGACGCCCTGGCCGGAGCAGTGGCCGACGCCGAGAAGGCGTTCGCCGAGGCCGCCGACCCGGACGCGCTCACCGCGCTGCGCCCCGCGCACCTCGGTGACCGGTCCCCGGTGTCGCTGGCGCGCCGGGAGATCGGCGCGCTGCCGCCGGCCGCGAAGGCCGACGCCGGCAAGCGGGTCAACGAGGCCCGCCGGGCCATCGAGTCCGCGTACGCCGCCCGGCAGGAGATCCTGGACCGGGAACGGGCCGCGCGGGTGCTGGTCGAGGAGCGGGTCGACGTGACCCTGCCGTACGACCGCCGGCCGCGCGGCGCCCGCCACCCGCTGAGCGTGCTGATGGAGCAGATCAGTGACCTGTTCATCGGCATGGGCTACGAGGTGGCCGAGGGCCCCGAGGTCGAGCTGGAGTGGACCAACTTCGACGCGCTGAACATCCCGGCCGACCACCCGGCGCGCGGCCTGATGGACACGTTCCACATCGCACCCGAAGGCAGTGGCCTGGTGCTGCGTACCCACACGTCGCCGGTGCAGGCGCGCACCATGCTCAGCCGCAAGCCGCCGATCTACGTGGTGGTGCCCGGCCGGGTCTACCGCACCGACGAGCTGGACGCCACCCACGCGCCCGTCTTCCACCAGGTCGAGGGCCTGGTGGTGGACAAGGGCATCACCATGGCGCACCTGCGCGGCACGCTCGACCACTTCGCCCGGGCCATGTTCGGCGAGGGCGCGAAGACGCGCTGGCGGCCGCACTACTTCCCGTTCACCGAGCCGTCGGCCGAGTTCGACGTGTGGTTCCCGGAGCACCGGGACGGTCCGCAGTGGGTCGAGTGGGGCGGCTGCGGCATGGTCAACCCGCGGGTGCTGCGCGCCTGCGGCATCGACCCGGAGGTCTACTCCGGATTCGCGTTCGGCATGGGCATCGACCGGACCGTGATGGTCCGGCACGGCGTCAGTGACATGCGGGACATGGCCGAGGGCGACGTGCGGTTCACCCGCGCGTTCGGCGCCTGAGCTACGGGAACGGTGGTTTAACAGTCATGCGAGTCTCTGTCAGTTGGCTGCGGGAGTACGTGGACCTGCCGGCCGACCTGCCCACCGGCGACCTGGAGCAGGCGCTGGTCGACCTCGGTATCGAGGTCGAGTCCGTGGTGGACCTGCGCGAGTCGGTCACCGGCCCGCTGGTCGTCGGCGAGGTCCTGGAGATCGAGGAGCTGACCGGCTTCAAGAAGCCGATCCGCTTCTGCCGGGTCGACGTCGGCGCCGCGAACGGCACCGGTGAGCCGCAGGAGATCGTCTGCGGGGCGCGTAACTTCGCCGTGGGCGACAAGGTCGTGGTGATCCTGCCCGGCGGTGTGCTGCCCGGCGGGTTCGCGATCGGCGCGCGCAAGACGTACGGGCGCAACTCCCACGGCATGATCTGCTCGGCGCAGGAGCTGGGGCTCGGCGACGACCACTCGGGCATCGTCGTGCTGCCCGAGGACGTCAAGGCCCAGCCCGGCGACGACGCCCGGCCCGTCGTCGGCCTGGACGACGTCGTGGTCGAGATGGAGATCACCCCGGACCGCGGGTACGCGCTGAGCGTGCGCGGCATCGCCCGGGAGCTGTCGCACGCGCTCGGCGTGCCGTTCCGCGACCCGGCCGACGCGCCCGCGCCCGGCGCGACCGCCGAGCCCGCGTACCCGGTGGAGGTCCGCGACACTGTCGGCTGCGACCGGTTCGCGGCGCGGATGGTGCGCGGCGTCGACCCGACCGTGGAGACGCCCGGCTGGATGCGGCAGCGGCTCACTGTGGCCGGGGTGCGCAGCATCTCGCTCGCCGTGGACATCACCAACTACCTGATGCTCGAACTCGGCCAGCCGATGCACGCCTTCGACGCGGACCGGATCGCCGGGACGCTCGTGGTACGCCGCGCCGAGGCGGGGGAGAAGCTGACCACGCTGGACGGGGTCAACCGCACGCTGTCCGCCGAGGACCTGGTCATCTGCGACGACTCGGGTCCGATCTCGCTGGCGGCGGTGATGGGCGGCGAGACCAGCGAGGTGCTCGCCTCCACCACGAACGTGCTGTTCGAGGCGGCGCACTGGGATCCGGCCACCGTCGGCCGTACCGCGCGGCGGCACAAGCTGTTCAGCGAGGCCGCGAAGCGGTGGGAGCGGGGCGTCGACCCGGCGCTGCCGCTGGTCGCGCTGGAGAAGGCGGTCCGGCTGCTCACCGACCTCGCCGGCGGCACCGCGGGCGAAGAGGTGCTCGACATCGACCACGTCGTGCCGCGTACGCCGGTGACGCTGCCGGTGGACCTGCCCTCGCGGCGGGTCGGCGTGACGTACTCGCCGGACCGGGTGGTGGAGATGCTGGAGCAGGTCGGTTGCACCGTCACGCGCGGCGCCGACCGCCTCGCCGAGGACCCGGGCAGCGCCGGCACGACCACCGGTGGCGGTTCCGCCGCCGGGGGTGGCGAGGTGCTGACCGTGACGCCGCCGAGCTGGCGGCCCGACCTGACCGACCCGGCCGACCTGGTGGAGGAGGTGGTACGCCTCGACGGCTACGACCGGGTGCCGTCGGTGCTGCCCACCGCGCCGCCCGGCCGGGGCCTGACCTGGCAGCAGCAGCGCCGCCGGGCCGTCGCCCGCTCGCTCGCCGAGCGCGGCTACGTCGAGGTGCTGGCGCAGCCGTTCGTCGCGCCGGAGCTGGTCGACCAGCTCGGCCTGCCCGCCGACGACCCGCGCCGCCCCGCGGTACGGCTGGCGAACCCGCTGTCGGAGGAGGAGCCGCTGCTGCGCACCACGCTGCTCGGCCCGCTGCTCGGCATCGTCAAGCGCAACGTCGGCCGGGGCCAGCGAGACGTGGCGATCTACGAGATCGGCACGGTCTTCCACCCGCGCCCCGGCGCCGGTGCCCCGCCCGCGATGGGCGTGGACCGGCGGCCCACCGACGAGGAGTTCGCCGCCGCCGACGCGGTGGTGCCCGCCCAGCCGCGGCACGTCGCGGTGGCGCTCACCGGCGAGATCGAACCGGCCGGCTGGTGGGGCGCGGGCCGCACGGCCGGCTGGGCGGACGCCGTCGAGGCGGGCCGGGCGGTGCTCGACGCCGCCGGGATCCCCGCCGACCGGGTGACGGTACGGGCCGGCGAGCGGGCGCCCTGGCACCCGGGCCGCTGCGCCGAACTGGTGGTGGACGACGTGGTCGTCGGCCACGCCGGTGAGCTGCACCCGGCCGTGCTGGCCGCGCTGGAGCTGCCCCGGCGTACCAGCGCCATGGAACTGGACCTGGACGCGCTGCCCGCCGCCCCGCTGGCGGCCGGCCCGGCCATCTCCACGTTCCCGCCGGCCCTGATCGACGTGGCGCTGGTGGTGGACGACGCGGTGCCGGCGGCCGAGGTGCGGGCGGCGCTGGTCGAGGGCGCCGGCGCGCTGCTGGAGGACGTCCGCCTGTTCGACGTCTACACCTCCGTGCAGCTCGGCGAGGGACGCAAGTCGCTGGCGTACAAGCTGACGTTCCGCGCCCCGGACCGGACCCTCGCGGGCGAGGAGGCGGTGGCGGCGCGCGACGCGGCGGTGGCTGTTGCCGCCGAGCGCTTCGGCGCCACCCTGCGCGGCGCATGAAAGGAGGGGCCCCCTCTTAACGCCTCCGGTAGAGGAGGGGGCCCCTATTAACACGCCGGCCCACGCGAGCCGCTGGTGAACGTCGTCTCATGGCTATGCAACGCGCCGTATGACCTTGCGGTGGCGCTGCCTCGACCGGTACTCTTCTCTGCATAGTCATGCGGAGGTGGGTATGGGCATTCGGGTTGCCGTGGCCGGGGCGAGTGGATACGCCGGGGGCGAACTGCTGCGCCTGCTCGCCGGCCACCCCGAGTTCGAGCTGATCACCGCCACCGCACACAGCCAGGCCGGTCAGCCCGTCAGCGCCGTACACCCGCACCTCGCCGGCCTCGACCTGGTGTTCGCCGCGACCGAACCGGCGGCCCTCGCCGACGCGGACCTGGTCTTCCTGGCCCTGCCGCACGGGCAGTCCGCGGCGCTCGCCGCGGCGCTGCCCGATTCGGTCAAGGTGGTCGACCTCGGCGCGGACCACCGGCTGCGCGACGCCGGCGCCTGGTCCCGCTACTACGGCGGCGAGCACGCCGGCGCCTGGACCTACGGGCTGCCCGAACTGCCCGGGCAGCGGGCCGAGATCGCCGCCGCGACGCGGGTCGCCAGCACCGGCTGCTACGCGGTGGCGACCACGCTGGCGCTGGCGCCGCTGATCGCCGCAGGCGCGGTACGCCCCGACGACGTGGTGGTGGTCGCCGCCTCCGGCACCTCCGGGGCGGGCCGGGCCGCCAAGGCCCACCTGCTCGGCAGCGAGGTGATGGGCGACCTGACCCCCTACAAGGTGGGCGCGCACCAGCACGTGCCGGAGATCAAGCAGGCCACCGGCGCGACCGGCCTGTCCTTCACCCCGGTGCTCGCGCCGATGCCCCGGGGCATCCTGTCCACAGTCACCGCGGTGCCCACCGGCGACGCCGACCCGCGCGCGGTGCTTGCCGCCGCGTACGCCGACGCGCCGTTCGTGCACCTGCTGCCCGAAGGATCGTGGCCGCACACCGCCGCCACCGCCGGGTCGAACTCCTGCCACCTCCAGGCGACTGTGGACGTCGACTCGGGCCGGGTGATCGTGGTCAGCGCTATCGACAACCTGGGCAAGGGCGCGGCCGGCCAGGCCGTGCAGAACGCCAACCTGATGGTGGGTCTCCCCGAGACCACCGGTCTGTCCGTGTTTGGAGTGGCCCCGTGAGCGTCACCGTCCCCCGTGGGTTCCGCGCCGCAGGTGTCGCGGCCGGACTGAAGTCCTCCGGCGCCGCCGACGTCGCCCTCGTGATCAACGACGGCCCGGACGCCGGTGTGGCCGGTGTCTTCACCGCCAACCGGGTCAAGGCCGCGCCGGTGCTGTGGAGCCAGCAGGTCGTGCACGGCGGCGTCGTGCGCGCCGTGGTGCTGAACTCCGGCGGCGCGAACGCCTGCACCGGCCCGGCCGGCTTCCAGGACACCCACGCCACCGCCGAGCACACCGCCGCCGCGATCACCGCGGCGAACGCCCGGCTGATCGTCGGCGCGGGCGAGGTCGCTGTGTGCTCGACCGGCCTGATCGGCGAGCGGCTGCCGATGGACAAACTGCTTCCCGGCGTACGCGATGCGGTGCGCGGCCTGTCCCGCGACGGCGGCCCGGCGGCCGCCGAGGCCATCATGACCACCGACACCCGGCCCAAGACGACTGTGGCGCAGGGTACGGGCTGGACCGTCGGCGGCATGGCCAAGGGCGCGGGCATGCTCGCCCCGGCCATGGCCACCATGCTCTGCGTGCTCACCACCGACGCGGTGGCCGGGCCTGATGCCCTGGACGCCGCGCTGCGCGCCGCCACCCGGATCACGTTCGACCGGATCGACTCCGACGGCTGCATGTCCACGAACGACACGGTGCTGCTGCTCGCGAGCGGCGCCTCGGGCATCGAGCCGACCGCCGAGGAGTTGACCGCCGCGGTCACCGCCGCCTGCCACGACCTGGCCCAGCAACTCCTGGCCGACGCGGAGGGCGCGACCAAGGAGGTGGCGATCGAGGTGGTCGGCGCGGCGAGCGAGGACGACGCGGTCGAGGTGGGCCGCACGGTGGCCCGCAACAACCTGGTGAAGACCGCGCTGTTCGGCAACGACCCGAACTGGGGCCGGATCCTCGCCGCGGTCGGCACCACGGCCGCCGTGTTCGAGCCGGACGGCGTGGACGTCGCGGTCAACGGCATCTGGGTGTGCCGGGGCGGCGCCGCCGCCGAGGACCGCGCCAAGGTGGACCTCACCGGCCGCGGTGTCACGGTCCGGATCGACCTGCACGCCGGCACCGACGCGGCCACCATCTGGACCAACGACCTGTCCCACGCGTACGTCCACGAGAACTCGGCTTATTCCACATGAACTTGAGTGCTGACCTCACCCGGGCCCAGGCCAAGGCCGCCACGCTGATCGAGGCACTGCCCTGGCTGGCCCGTTTCTCCGGCGCCACGGTCGTGGTCAAGTACGGCGGCAACGCCATGGTCGACCCCGAACTCCAGCGGGCGTTCGCCGCCGACATGGTGTTCCTGCGCTACGCCGGCCTGAAGCCGGTAGTGGTGCACGGCGGCGGCCCGCAGATCTCCGCCATGCTCGGCCGCCTGGGCATCGCCAGTGAGTTCCGGGGCGGCCTGCGGGTCACCACCCCGGAGGCGATGGACGTGGTCCGGATGGTCCTGGTCGGTCAGGTCGGCCGGGAACTGGTCGGGCTGATCAACGCGCACGGCCCGTACGCGGTCGGCCTCTCCGGCGAGGACGCCGGGCTGTTCACCGCGGTGCGCCGCCCCGCGTACGTGGACGGGGAAGCGGTCGACGTCGGCCAGGTGGGCGACGTGGAGTCGGTGAACGTCTCGGCTGTGACCGACCTGATCGCGGCCGGCCGGATCCCGGTCATCTCGACAGTCGCGCCTGATGCCGACGGGGTGCTGCACAACCTCAACGCGGACACCGCCGCCGCCGCGCTCGCCGTGGCGCTGGACGCCCGCAAGCTCGTCGTGCTGACCGACGTGCCCGGCCTGTACGCCGACTGGCCCGACACGTCCAGCCTGATCAGCGAGATCACCGCGGACGACCTGGCGAAGCTGCTGCCGTCCCTGGAGTCGGGCATGGTCCCGAAGATGGAGGCCTGCCTGCGGGCGGTGCGCGGGGGAGTGCCGGCCGCGCACGTCGTCGACGGCCGGGTCGCCCACTCCACGCTGCTGGAAGTGTTCACGTCGGAGGGCTTCGGAACGATGGTGATCGAGTCATGAGCACGCTCGTGCAGCGGTGGAACGCCACCATGATGGACAACTACGGCACGCCGCCGCTGGCGCTCGTCTCCGGCTCCGGCGCCGTCGTGACCGACGAGACCGGCCGGGAGTACGTCGACCTGCTCGGCGGCATCGCCGTCAACGCGCTCGGCCACGCCCACCCGGCGGTGGTGGCCGCCGTCAGCAAGCAGGTGGCGACGCTCGGGCACGTGTCCAACCTGTTCGTCGCCGAGCCGCCGGTGGCGCTGGCCGAACTGCTGCTCGCGCTGGCCGGACGCCCGGGCCGGGTCTTCTTCGCCAACTCCGGCGCGGAGGCCAACGAGGCCGCGTTCAAGCTGTCCCGGCTGACCGGCCGCCGGCACGTGGTCGCCACCCACGGCGGCTTCCACGGCCGGACCATGGGCGCGCTGGCGCTGACCGGGCAGCCCGCGAAGGCCGACCCGTTCCGCCCGCTGCCCGGCGACGTCACCCACGTGCCGTTCGGCGACGCCGCCGCGCTGGCCGAGGCCGTCACCGGCGACACCGCCATGCTGATCATCGAGCCGATCCAGGGCGAGAACGGCGTGGTCGTCCCGCCTCCCGGCTACCTGGCCGCGGCCCGGCGGATCACCGCCGCGCACGGCGCGCTCCTGGTGCTGGACGAGGTGCAGACCGGCGTCGGCCGGACCGGCCACTGGTTCGCCCACCAGGCCGAGGGCGTCGAGCCGGACGTCGTCACGCTCGCCAAGGGTCTCGGCGGCGGGCTGCCGCTGGGCGCCTGCCTGGCCTTCGGCCGGGCCGCCGACCTGCTCACCCCGGGCTCGCACGGCACCACGTTCGGCGGCAACCCGGTCAGCTGCGCCGCCGCGCTCGCTGTCGTCTCCACGATCGCGCACGAGGGTCTGCTCGATCACGTCAAGCGGGTCGGTGAGCGGCTGCGGCGCGGCGTCGAGGCGCTCGGGCACCCGCTGGTCCGCGAGGTGCGCGGCGCCGGGCTGCTGCTCGGCATCGTGCTCGACGAGCCGGTCTCCGCCGCCGCCGCGGCAGCGCTGCGCGAGGCGGGTTTCCTGGTCAACCCGGTGCAGCCGGACGTGGTCCGGCTCGCCCCGCCGCTGATCCTCACCGCCGCGCAGGCGGACGCGTTCCTCGCCGCGCTGCCGGCCGCGCTGTCCGCCGCCGCGCCGGCCCCTTCCACCGACGCCGCCGCGCCGGCCGGCATCGCCACGACCGCCGAGGCCGCCGCGCCCGACGCCACGACCCCGACGGAGGCTCCCGCATGATCCGCCACTTCCTGCGCGACGACGACCTCACGCCCGCCGAGCAGGCCGCCGTGCTCGACCTCGCCGCCCGGATGAAGGCCGACCGGTACGCGCACCAGCCCCTGACCGGGCCGAAGTCGGTGGCGGTGCTGTTCGACAAGCAGAGCCTGCGTACCCGGATCTCGTTCGACGTGGGCATCGCCGAGCTGGGCGGGCACCCGCTCGTGGTGGACACCCAGGTCACCCACTTCGGCCGGGGCGAGACGCTCGGCGACGCCGGCCGGGTGCTGTCCCGCTACGTCGCCGCGATCGTGCTGCGCACCCACGGCGACGACCGGATCGCCGAGGTCGCCGAGCACGCCACGGTGCCCGTCGTGAACGCGCTCACCGACACGTACCACCCCTGCCAGCTGCTGGCCGACCTGCTCACCGTGCGGGAGCGCTTCGGCGGCACCGCCGGGCGGATCGTGACGTACGTGGGCGACGCGGCGAACAACATGGCCCACTCGTACCTGCTGGCCGGGGCGACCGCCGGGATGCACGTGCGGATCGCCGGTCCGGAGGGGTTCCAGCCGGACCCGGAGATCGTGGCCCGCGCCGAGAAGATCGCCGCCACCACCGGCGGGTCGGTGCAGCTGTTCACCGACCCGGTCGAGGCGGTGCGCGGCGCGCACGTCGTCGCCACCGACACCTGGACGTCGATGGGGCAGGAGGACGACGGGCTGGACCGGATCACCCCGTTCCTGCCGTACCAGGTCAACGCCGCGCTGCTCGGCCACGCCGACGCCGGCGTGATCGTGCTGCACTGCCTGCCCGCCCACCGGGGCGAGGAGATCACCGACGAGGCGCTCGACGGCCCGCACAGCGCGGTGTTCGACCAGGCGGAGAATCGGCTGCACGCCCAGAAGGCGCTGCTGACGTTTCTCCTGGAGGAATCCGCATGACCGCTCCGCTGACCCGCGCCGCGCGGCACGCCCGCATCGTCGAGCTGATCCGCGACACCCCCATCCACTCGCAGACCGAGCTGGCCGACCGGCTCGCCGGGGACGGCATCCAGGTCACCCAGGCCACGCTGTCGCGCGACCTGAAGGAACTGGGAGCGGTGACCGCGCGGGGCGGCGACGGGCGCGGCGTCTACCTGATCCCGGAGGACGGGCACCGGCCGCTGCGCGACGCCGAGGGCGCACCGGCCCGGCTGGTCCGGCTGCTGCGTGAGCTGCTGAACGGCGTCGACTCCAGCGGCAACATCGCGGTCCTGCGCACCCCGCCGGGCGCCGCCCAGTACCTCGCCAGCGCGCTGGACCGGGCCGGCCTGACCGAGATCGTCGGCACCATCGCCGGCGACGACACCATCCTCGTCGTGGCCCGCGAGGCCGACGGCGGCGCCGCGCTGGGCGAGCGGCTCGCCGCGTGGGCCCGCCGCGACGACACAGTCGAAGGGGGCACCTCGTGACCGAGCGGGTCGTGCTCGCGTACTCCGGGGGCCTGGACACCTCGGTCGCGATCCCGTACCTGGCCGAGCGGACCGGCGCGGAGGTGATCGCGGTAGCCGTGGACGTCGGCCAGGGCGGCGAGGACATGGCCGTGATCCGGCAGCGCGCGCTCGACTGCGGCGCCGTCGAGTCCGAGGTGGTCGACGCCCGCGACGAGTTCGCCGCCGACTACTGCCTGCCGGCGATCCGGGCCAACGCCCTCTACATGGACCGCTACCCGCTGGTGTCCGCGCTGTCCCGGCCGCTGATCGTCAAGCACCTGGTCGCGGCGGCGCGTGCCCACGGCGGCACGATCGTGTCGCACGGCTGCACCGGCAAGGGCAACGACCAGGTCCGGTTCGAGGTCGGCCTGGCCGCCCTCGCGCCGGACCTGAAGGTCGTCGCGCCGGCCCGGGACTTCGCCTGGACCCGGGACAAGGCGATCGCGTACGCCGAGGAGAAGGGGCTGCCGATTGACGTGTCGGCGAAGTCGCCGTACTCGATCGACCAGAACCTGTGGGGCCGGGCCGTGGAGACGGGGTTCCTGGAGGACATCTGGAACGCCCCGGTCGAGGACCTCTACGCGTACACCGAGGACCCGGCGTCGGAACGCGACCCGGACGACCTGGTGATCACGTTCGACGGCGGCGTACCGGTCGCCATCGACGGCGAGACGGTCACCCCTTACCAGGCGATCCGGGAGCTGAACCGGCGGGCCGGGGCGCACGGCGTGGGCCGGCTCGACATGGTCGAGGACCGGCTGGTCGGCATCAAGAGCCGCGAGGTCTACGAGGCGCCCGGCGCGCTCGCCCTGATCACCGCCCACCAGGAACTGGAGGCGGTGACAGTCGAGCGGGATCTCGCCCGGTTCAAGCGCGGCGTCGACCAGCGGTGGGGTGAGCTGGTCTACGACGGGCTCTGGTTCTCGCCGCTGAAGCGCGCGCTGGACGCGTTCATCGAGGACGCCCAGCGGCACGTCACCGGCGAGGTACGGCTGCGCCTGCACGGCGGCCGGGCGGTCGTCACCGGCCGGCGCTCCGAGGCGAGCCTCTACGACTTCGGCCTTGCCACCTACGACACCGGCGACACGTTCGACCAGTCGCTGGCGAAGGGATTCGTACAACTGTGGGGACTGCCCAGCACGATGGCCGCACAACGGGACGCCCGGATGGGAGGGGCCTGATGGGGGGCACCACAATGGGTGGGGTGGACGACAAGAGCCTGACCGAGAACAGCGCCCCCGCCAACCGGACGAGCCTCTGGGGCGGCCGGTTCGCCGGCGGTCCCGCCGAGGCGCTCGCGCGGCTGTCGGTGAGC
Source organism: Micromonospora sp. Mcm103 (assembly GCF_024519755.1). NCBI lineage: Bacteria > Bacillati > Actinomycetota > Actinomycetes > Micromonosporales > Micromonosporaceae > Micromonospora > Micromonospora sp. Mcm103. Next base: position 22,661 of record NZ_JALJRJ010000025.1, on the reverse strand, counting down.
GTCCAGTTCGACTGGCGCCTCGCCCCGTACGACATCGCCGGTTCCCGCGCGCACGCCCGGGTCCTCGCCGGCGCCGGCCTGCTCGACCCGGACGAACTGGGCCGGATGCTGGCCGCGCTGGACGACCTGGAGGCGGCCTGCGCCTCCGGCGCGTTCCGCCCGACCGTTGACGACGAGGACGTGCACACCGCGCTGGAACGCGGCCTGCTGGAGCGGCTCGGCAGCCTCGGCGGCAAGCTGCGCGCCGGCCGGTCCCGCAACGACCAGGTCGCCACCGACCTGCGGCTCTACCTGCGCGACCATGCCCGCGGCGTGGCGGCCCGGATGGTCGAGCTGGCCGAGGCCCTCGTCGAGCAGGCGGAGCGGCACGTGGACACCGCCGCGCCGGGCATGACGCACCTGCAGCACGCCCAGCCGGTGACGTTCGGGCACTGGCTGCTGGCCCACGTGCAGCCGCTGCTGCGCGACCTGGAGCGGATGCGCGACTGGGACGAGCGGACCGCGATCAGCCCGCTCGGCGCGGGCGCGCTGGCCGGCTCGGGGCTGCCGCTGGACCCGGTGGCGGTCGCCAAGGAGCTGGGTTTCCGCACCTCGTTCGCCAACTCGATGGACGCGGTCGCGGACCGCGACTTCGTGGCCGAGTTCCTGTTCGTCACCGCCATGATCGGCGTGCACCTGTCCCGCCTCGGCGAGGAGGTGGTGCTCTGGACGTCGCAGGAGTTCGGCTGGGTCGAGCTGGACGACGCCTTCGCCACCGGCTCGTCGATCATGCCGCAGAAGAAGAACGCGGACATCGCCGAGCTGGCCCGGGGCAAGTCCGGCCGCCTGGTCGGCGGCCTGATGAGCGTGCTCACCATGCTCAAGGGCCTGCCCATGACGTACGACCGGGACATGCAGGAGGACAAGGAGCCGGCGTTCGACGCGGTCGACACGCTGGAGCTGCTGCTGCCTGCGCTGGCCGGGATGATCTCCACGATGACGGTCCGGGTGGACCGTCTGGTGGCCAGCGCGCCGTCGGGCTTCTCGCTGGCCACCGAGGTCGCCGACTGGCTGGTCCGGCGCAACGTGCCGTTCCGCGACGCGCACGAGATCACCGGCAAGCTGGTGGCGCTCTGCGCGGCCCGCGACTGCGCGCTGGACGAGGTGTCCGACGCCGACCTGGCCGCGGTGAGCGAGCACCTGGACCCGTCGGTGCGCGACGTGCTGTCGGTGCGCTCGGCGCTGGCCGCCCGCATCACGCCCGGCTCCACCGGCCCCGGCCCGGTCGCCGACCAGCTCGCTGCCGCGGCGGACAAGCTGACCGGCTGGCGCGAGTGGGCCGCCGAGCGGGTCGTCCCCCGCTGACCTGCGCGGCTGGTCCGGGCCAGGCGCCCGCCCCGGACCAGCCCTCGCGCCCCGCGTCCCGCGTCCCGCGTCCCGCGTCCCGCGTCCCGCGTCCCGCGTCCCGCGTCCCGCGTCCCGCGTCCCGCGCGAGATCTTGGTACGAAATGGCCCCCATAGGGGCGCTTAGCTTCCAAGATCTACAAGGGGTCCTGCTTTGTGGAACGCGGATCCCGGATTGCGGGACCTCGCGCTGCGGCCTCGGACTTCGGGCTCAGCCGCACGGAGCGGCTTCCGCTGTTGCCCTGATCTGCCGCACCATCAGCGGCGCTGGTCCGTTTGCGCAGGGTCGTTCGGCGAGCCGGGCGGTCGGTGCTCCGTCCGCGTTTCCGGTCAGCCGGTGGGGCGCTCGCGTTTCGGCAGCTTCGCCACGACCGCGTCGTACGACCCGTCGACCGCCTCGATCAGCTCGTCGTCCGGGATGCCGCCGGAGAGCCGCAGCGTGTTCCAGCCCGACCGGCCGATGTAGGGGGAGGGGCGCGCGTCGGCCGGGAACCGGTGCAGCCACTCATCGGCCACCTCCCGGGACGCCCCGCACTTCACCCCGAGCCGGGCCTCGCCGTCGGGGGAGCCGAGGAACGCGAAGATCCGGCTGCCCACCTTCACCACCTCGTCGCCCTCCCACGGCCGGTCGAGCCAGGCTCCCGGCTTGGCCAGGCAGTAGGCCAGCATCTCCTCGCGCGTCATCGCGTCCTCCCGTGCCGTCGTCCGGCGCAGTCTCGCCCGCCGCTGTGACAGCCCGCGTCGCCGGGCCGCCGGTCAGTCGCCGGTGCCGGTGCGGACGGTGAGCCGCTCGTAGCGCTGCCGGGCCGCCTGGGCGCTGCCCAGCCCCAGCCCGAAGGCGATCGCCTGCCAGGTCATGCCCCGGCCGCGGGCCACCTGCAGCAGGCCGGCCTCCAGTGCGTCCACCTCGGCCCGTACGTGCGGGATCAGCGTCAGCGCGGCCATCAGGTCGGCCTGGTCGACGGGCTCCTCACCCTCGTCCAGCTCGGCGCCACCGGCGAGCGCCATCACCAGCGTGGCCGCCTCGTAGGCGTCGGGCACGTCGGGGTGGGCGTAGCGCCGGCGGCGCGAGTTGGTGCCGGCGTGCCGCTCGGCGATCCGCAGCAGCGCCGCGTAGTTGCGGTGCGCCCGGGCCTGGGCAGCATCCGGAGCGGTGAACGGGTCGTTGTCCACGGTGACCATGTCGTCCATCCCACACCCAAGAATGGCCCGTTGTCAACACCCCGTTGAAAGCCCTTCGTGTAAAACACCGTGACCTCAACACGTGGTGAAGAGTCGGCGCGTCATGCCACCACAGACGCGCCGCGAGGTGTCCCGGGTTGCCCGGGACGGCCGATTCAGGCCGGTGAGTTCCGCACCGAGGCGGCCGGAGCGGGCCGACGCCGCGGGGTGTGCCGCCGGTAGACGCTCACGCTCGGCTCGTCCGCCAGCCAGAACCGCCACGGCAGGTCGTGCGCGGCGGCGACCCCGACGCGCGGCCCGGCGACGATCCGCGCCGGGTCGACCGGGCTCGCCGGTGGCGTCAGCAGCAGCGGGCCGCTGCCGTCGATCGCCGAGGTGCCGTTCGCGTCCCGCCCGAGCCCGAGCGTGGTGACCAGCCGGGCTGGCCCGCGGGCCAGCTCCCGGTCGGCGGCGCGCGGCCGGCGCTCGCGGGCGATCTCGACGCCGTCTACCACCTCGCCCGCGCGCAGCAGCACCGCCGCCGCCTCGCCGTCGTGACCGCAGACGATGTTCGCGCACCAGTGCATGCCGAACACGAAGTACACGTAGACGTGCCCGGCGGGCCCGAACATGACTCTGTTGCGCGGCGTCGGCCCGCGGTGGGCGTGCGACGCCGGGTCCTCGCCGGTGCCCGCGTACGCCTCGACCTCGGTGAGCCGGACGGTGACGCCGCCGGCCGACACGGTCCAGCCGAGCAGCGTCCGCGCGGTCTGCGCGACCTGCGCGGCGGGCGCGGAGAGCCAGGGGTACGTCATCGCGGCAAGGGTAGTCGGCGGGCGGCGCGTGATCCGGGCCACGCCGGGGCGGGCGGCCACCGGAATAGTTGACTCGTCAAATATGTTGTGAGGAGCGATCCCGGGCCGACCGGTCCGGACCCCACGCGAGGAGCTGGTCATGCAGTTCGGAGTCTTCACCGTCGGTGACGTCACCGTCGACCCCACGAACGGGCGGCTGCCGTCCGAGCGTGAGCGGATCAAGGCCATGACCGCCATCGCGCTCAAGGCCGAGGAGGTCGGCCTCGACGTCTTCGCCACCGGCGAGCACCACAACCCGCCCTTCGTGCCGTCGTCGCCGACCACCATGCTCGGCTGGATCGCCGCGCGTACCGAACGGCTGCTGCTGTCGACATCGACCACGCTGATCACCACGAACGACCCGGTGAAGATCGCCGAGGACTACGCGATGCTCCAGCACCTGGCCGACGGCCGGGTGGACCTGATGATGGGCCGCGGCAACACCGGTCCGGTCTACCCGTGGTTCGGGCAGGACATCCGCAACGGCATCCCGCTGGCCATCGAGAACTACGACCTGCTGCACCGGCTGTGGCGCGAGGACGTGGTCGACTGGAAGGGCCGATTCCGGACGCCGCTGCAGTCGTTCACCTCGACCCCGCGCCCGCTCGACGGCGTACCGCCGTTCGTCTGGCACGGCTCGATCCGCAGCCCGGAGATCGCCGAGCAGGCCGCGTACTACGGCGACGGCTTCTTCGCCAACCACATCTTCTGGCCCAAGGAGCACACCCAGCGGATGGTCGGCCTCTACCGGGAACGGTTCGCGCACTACGGCCACGGCTCGCCGGATCAGGCCATCGTCGGCCTCGGCGGGCAGGTCTTCATGCGCCGCAACTCCCAGGACGCGGTACGCGAGTTCCGCCCCTACTTCGACAACGCCCCGGTCTACGGGCACGGCCCGTCGCTGGAGGAGTTCACCCGGGAGACGCCGCTGACCGTCGGCAGCCCGCAGCAGGTCATCGACCGCACGCTGGGCTTCCGCGAGTACGTCGGCGACTACCAGCGGCAGCTGTTCCTGATCGACCACGCCGGACTGCCGCTGAAGACGGTGCTGGAGCAGCTCGACCTGCTGGGCGAGGAGGTGGTACCGGTGCTGCGCAAGGAGTTCGACTCGCTGCGGCCCGCACACGTGCCCGAGGCGCCCACCCACGCCAGCCTGCTCGCCGCCCGCGACGCCGCCCCGGCCGGGGAGCAGCGATGACCAGCCGTACCCTCGCTGTCGTCTCGGCCGGTCTCGGCCAGCCGTCGTCGACCCGCCTGCTCGCCGACCAGCTCGCCGCGGCCGCCCGCGACGAGCTGGCCGGCCGCGGCGCCACTGTGGAACTGCGCGTGGTCGAGCTGCGCGAGCACGCCCACGACGTGGTGAACCACCTGCTCACCGGCTTCGCGCCGGCCGCGCTGCGGCGGACGCTCGACGAGGTGGCTGCCGCCGACGGGCTGATCGCGGTGACGCCGATCTTCAACGCGTCCTACAACGGGCTGTTCAAGTCGTTCTTCGACGTGGTCGACCGCGACGCGCTGGCCGGCAAGCCGGTGCTGCTCGGGGCGACCGGCGGCACCGCCCGGCACTCGCTGGCGTTGGAGCACGCCGTCCGGCCGATGTTCACGTACCTGCGGGCGGCGACACTGCCCACGGCGGTGTTCGCCGCGCCGGAGGACTGGGCCGGCGACGACGGCGACAGCGCGCTGCGGTCCCGGATCCGCCGGGCCGGAGCCGAGCTGGCCGAGCAGGTGGACCGACGCCCGCCCGCGACCGGCCCGGCCGACCCGTTCGCGCTCACCACCGACTTCGCCGACCTGCTCGCCGGCCGCGACCCGTCCTGATGCCGGGGAGGTTCGGCGCGGAGACGACCGCCGCCGGGCGTGGCCGTCGCCCGCGAACCACGCCGGAGAACTCGTTATGGCTGAGAGGCATGTTCATGCCTCTCAGTCATAACGCTTGCAGGACATCCCTCTGACCGAGCGGCTCACCGGACCTGAGCGGACCGGCTAGCCCCGCGGCGCGTCAGTCGTCGGCCGGCTCGGGCCGGTGAGCGACGAGCACCGGGCAGTGGGAGTGCTGGACCAGCGCCTGGCTGACCGAGCCGAGCAGCAGCCCGGCGAAGCCGCCCCGGCCCCGGGAACCGACCACCACGAGCGACGCCTCGCCGCTGGCCTCCACGAGCGCGGTCTCCGGCGAGGCGGCGGTCACAGCCCGCTCCGTCACACGCAGGCCCGGGTGCGCGGCCCGGACCCGGTCCGCGGCCTCCACCAGCAGCCCCGCCGCCTCGGCCCGCTCGGCGGTGGACGCCTCCGCCGCGACCTCCGGCGCCACCGCGCCCCGTTCCGGCGACCGCACGTGCATCAGCACCAGCTCCGCGTCGCGCCGGGCGGCCTCGTCCGCGGCCAGCTCGATCGCGTACGCGGCCGAGTCGGAACCGTCCACGCCGACCAGCACCGGACCGTCCACCGGGATCGGCTGCTCCTCCGGGCGGACGATGAGCACCGGGCAGTGCCCGTGCTGAGCGAGCTGCCCGCTGACCGAGCCGAGCAGCAGGCCGGCGAAGCCGCCCACGCCCCGGCTGCCCACCACGACCAGCTCGGCGCGGCGGGACTCCTCGACCATCGTCGCGCCGGGGCCGCCGGCGACCTGGCGCACCTGCACCCGCAGGCCCGGGTGCCGCTCGGCCAGGTCGGCGGCGACCGACTCCAGCATCTTCTCCGACTCCGCGGTGGGCGCCGGCACCCCCAGGTCGTACGGGTTGAGCGGCACGCCGTAGCCCATCGGGTGCAGGTAGCCGTGCACGAGCAGCAGCGGCCGGGAACGGGCGACGGCGGTCGCGGCGGCCAGGTCGGCGGCGGCCAGGCTGGACGGCGATCCGTCCACTCCCGCCACGACGGGTCGGTTCATCTGGTGCTTTCCCTCCGGTCGGCTCAGGCCATTGTGGCGGTACCGGCCCCGCCCGGACCGGGGAACCGGCTCAGTGGGTCCGGTCGCCCCGGTGCCGGACGACGGCGAGCGGGCTGTGGCAGTGGTGCAGCACGGCGTGGCTGACCGAGCCGAGCAGCAGCGCACCGAGGCTACCGCGCCCGTGCGCGCCGACCACCGTCAGCTGCGCGCCGACGGACTCCTCGACGAGCACCCGGGACGGGGTGGCGGCGGCGACCAGCTTCGGCCGTACCGTGACCTCCGGGTAGCGCTCGGACCAGCCGGCGATCGCCTCGGCCAGCACCCGCTGCTCGTCGGCGCGCAGCTCCTGCGGGTCGTACGCCAGTGGTACGACGTCGCCGAACGCCTCCCGGTAGGTCACCGGCTGCGGGTACAGCCAGGTGTGCACCACGACCAGTTCGGCGCCGCGCGCCGCGGCCTCGGCGAACGCGAACCCGACCGCCTCGTCCGACAGCGCGGAGCCGTCCACGCCGACCACCACCGGGCCGTCGGCGCGGGCCTCACCCCGGGCCACGAGCACCGGGCAGTCGGCGCGGGCGGAGAGCTGCACCGCGGCGGAGCCGACGAGCAGCTCGGCGAAGCCGCCCAGTCCCCGGTGACCCAGCACGAGCAAAGCGGCGTCGCGGCTCTCCCGCAGCAGCACCGCCACCGGCCCGCCGTCGACGACCGCACCGGTCACCGCCAGCTCCGCGTCGACCTTGCGGGCCTCGTCCACCGCCTCCTCGACCAGCTTCTCGGCCTCCTGGCGCAGCTCGATGTCGGGCAGCACCGGGGCGACCATGCCCAGCGGCGTGCCGACCAGCGGCCACAGGAAGGCGTTCACCACCCGCAGCGGCCGGTGCCGCAGCACCGCCTCGCGTGCGGCCAGCCGTACCGCGTCCAGCGCGGACGGGGAGCCGTCCACGCCCACCACGACGGGGGCACCGGTTCTGTCGGTCATCACGTCCTCCTTCGGTTCCCCCTCAGCCTGCGCCGACAGCTCCCACCTGGGCAGAGTCGATCCGCCCGGCACGGCCGGGACCATCGGCCCCTACCGGCCGGGGCGGTGGCGGGGTGGAATGGAAGCCAGTGCTCCCCTCCTGTCGACCCTGGAGGCGCGATGACCCCGCTGGAGATGCTCCGCGTCCACCCTTTCCTGGCCGGGCTGCCCGACGAGTGGCTGCCCCGGCTCACCGGTTACGCCCGTCCGGTGGTCTGGCATCCCGGGCACCGGCTGTTCCGCGCCGGCCAGCCGGCCGACCGGTTCTGGCTGGTCCGCGGCGGCCAGGTGGCGCTGGACTTCCCGGTGCCGGGCCGAGGTGACGTGGGCATCGAGACGATCGGGCCGGGCGGGGTGCTCGGCTGGTCCTGGCTGTTCCCGCCGTACCGCTGGCAGTTCGGCGCGGTCGCCACCCAGCGCAGCACCGCCGTGGAACTCGACGCCGACGGGGTACGCCGGCTGATGGAGTCCGACGACACGCTCGGCCGTCAGCTCACCACCCGGTTCATGAGCGTGGTGGTGGACCGGCTCCAGGCGTCCCGGGTCCGGCTGCTCGACCTGTACGGCTACCCGACGGCAGCGGCCAGCTAGGGCTCAGCGGTCGCGGACGACCAGCTCGTCCACCTCGAGCCGGCCGATGCGCAGCTCGCGGATCACCGCGCGGCGCACTGCCAGCCGGCCGACCACGAGTGAGCCCACCGCCACGGCGCCGAGCGCGATCGCGCCGAAGGCCAGCGCGCCGATCGCGGTCGCGCCCAGCGCCCGCGCGCCCGTCGCACCGGCACCGGTGGCCTGCGCCCCGGTCGCGGCCACCGGGCGGACACGGACGATCGGACGCAGACGAGACATGCCCCGATCCTAGTGGCGTGACGGCGGGCCGGTCAGGTGACGGTGAGACCGCGGGCGGCGAACTGGCCGCGTACCCGGGTCAGCAGGTCGGCATCCGGCGGCTCGGTGTCCGCCAGCGGGAACGTCAGGCCCAGCTCGGCGTACTTGTGGGCGCCGAGCCGGTGGAACGGCAGCACCTCGACGCGCTGCACGGTGGCCAGCCCGGCGGCCACGTCGGCCACCCGCTCCACCTCGTCGACCGCGTCGGTCAGGCCGGGCACCAGCACGTACCGGATCCAGATCGGCGTACCCCGGTCGGCCAGCCGTTGCGCGAACCGCAGCGTCGGCGCGAGCCGGCCGGTGCCGGTGACCCGGCGGTACGTCTGCGGGTTGCCCGCCTTGACGTCGAGCAGCACCAGGTCGGTGGCGTCCAGCAGCGCGTCGTCGGCGCGGACGCCGAGGAAGCCGGACGTGTCCAGCGCGGTGTGCAGGCCGAGGTCGTCGTGGCAGCGGCGCAGCAGTTCCCGAGTGAACGCCGGTTGCAGCAGCGGCTCCCCGCCGCTCACAGTGACGCCGCCGCCCGCCACCTGGATGAACCGGCGGTAGCGGGTGGCGAGTGTGACCATCTCGTCCACCGTGCGGCGGCGGCCGCTGCGGCCGTACCAGGTGTCCGGGCTGTGGCAGTAGCGGCAGCGCAGCGGGCAGCCGGCCAGGAACACGACGAACCGGGTGCCCGGCCCGTCCACCCCGACCGAGGTGTCCCACGAGTGCACCGCGCCCGTGACGGCACCCGGCGCCGCCGGAGTCACCTCCGGCGGCGCGGGCGGGCGGCCGGTCACAGCGACCCGTGGAAGGTCCGCGACACCACGTCGCGCTGCTGTTCCGGCGTGAGCCGGACGAAGTTCACCGCGTACCCGGAGACCCGGACGGTGAGCTGCGGGTACCGCTCCGGGTGCGCCATCGCGTCCAGCAGCGTGGCCCGGTCCAGCACGTTGACGTTGAGGTGGAACCCGCCGGCGTCGGCGTAGCCGTCGAGCACCCCGGCCAGGTTCGTGATCCGCTCGTCGCGGGTGTGGCCCAGGCCGTCCGGCGTCACGGTGCCGGTCAGCGAGATACCGTCGCGGGCCGCGTCGTACGGCAGCTTCGCCACCGACAGCGCCGACGCGACCAGGCCGTGCGTGTCGCGCCCGTTCATCGGGTTCGCCCCCGGCGCGAACGGCTCACCGGCGCGCCGGCCGTCCGGCGTGTTGCCGGTGTGCTTGCCGTACACCACGTTCGAGGTGATGGTGAGCACCGACATGGTCAGCTCCGCGTCGCGGTACGTGCGCTGCCGGCGCAGCTTCTCCGCGAACGTCTCGACCAGCCACACCGCGATCTCGTCGGCCCGGTCGTCGTCGTTGCCGTAGGTCGGGAACTCGCCCTCGACGGCGAAGTCGACGGCCAGACCGGTGGCGTCGCGCAGCACCTTCACCCGGCCGTACCGGATGGCCGCCAGGCTGTCCACGGCGACCGACAGGCCGGCGATGCCGGTGGCCATGAACCGGCGCACCGGGTGGTCGTGCAGCGCCATCTCCAGCCGCTCGTACGCGTACCTGTCGTGCTGGTGGTGGATCACGTTCAGCGCGTCCACGTACGTCTCGGCGAGCCAGTCCAGCGTCCGGTCGTACGCGGCCAGCACCTCGTCGTAGTCGAGCGTCTCGCCGCCCACCGGCGCGGCCGGCGGGGCCACCTGCGTGCCGGTCAGCTCGTCCCGGCCGCCGTTGATCGCGTACAGCAGCGCCTTCGCCAGGTTCGCCCGGGCGCCGAAGAACTGCATGTCCCGGCCGACCCGCATGGCCGACACGCAGCAGGCGATAGCGGTGTCGTCGTCGAACGCCGGGCGGATCAGCTCGTCGTTCTCGTACTGGATGGCGCTGGTGTCCAGCGACACCTGGGCGCAGAACCGCTTGAACCCCTCGGGCAGCCGCGGCGACCAGAGCACCGTCAGGTTCGGCTCCGGCGCCGGGCCGAGGTTGTAGAGCGTCTGGAGGTAGCGGAACGCGGTGCGGGTGACCAGCGGCCGTCCGTCCGCCCCCATCCCGCCGAGCGACTCGGTGACCCAGGTCGGGTCGCCGGAGAACAGCTGGTCGTACTCGGGGGTGCGCAGGAAGCGGATGATCCGCAGCTTGATCACGAAATCGTCGATCAGCTCCTGCGCGCCGCTCTCGTCCAGCCGCCCCTCGGCGATGTCCCGCCGCAGGTACGCGTCGACGAACCCGGCGGTGCGCCCGAGCGACATCGCGGCGCCGTTCTGCTCCTTCGTGGCCGCCAGGTAGGCGAAGTAGAGCCACTGGATCGCCTGCGCGCCTGTGGCGGCCGGGCGGGAGATGTCGAAGCCGTACGAGGCGGCCATCTCCCGCAGCTCACCGAGCGCGCGGATCTGCTCGGCCAGTTCCTCCCGGTCGCGGATCACGTCGTCGGTGCTGCGCCGCTCGTCCAGCGCCGCCTTGAGCGCGCGGCGCTCCTCGACCAGCCGGTCCACGCCGTACAGCGCCACCCGGCGGTAGTCGCCGATGATCCGCCCGCGCCCGTACGCGTCGGGAAGTCCGGTGATGACGTGCGAGCGCCGCGCCGCCAGCACACTCTCCGGGTACGCGTCGAAGACCGCGTCGTTGTGGGTGCGGCGGTACCGGGTGAAGATCTCGTGCACGCGCGGGTCCGGTTCGCGCCCGTACGCCCGCAGCGCCGTCTCCACCATCCGCAGCCCGCCGGCCGGCATGATCGCCCGCCGCAGCGGCGCGTCGGTCTGCAACCCGACGATCAGCTCCCGCTCCCGGTCGATGTACCCGGGTGCGTGCGAGGTGATCGTCGACGGGGTGGCCGCGTCGACGTCGTACACGCCGCGCCGCCGCTCCTCCGGGAACATCTCCCGCAGCCGGTCCCACACGGCGAGCGTGCGCGGCGTCGGCCCGGCGAGGAACGACGCGTCCCCGGTGTACGGCTCGTGGTTGTGGCGGACGAAGTCGGCCACGTCGATCGTCTCCTGCCACGCTCCGGCGTGGAATCCGCGCCAGGGGGCCAGGGGTTCGGTGGCGGTCATGTCGGTCCCTCTCCGGGCGTCGGGGGTGGCCCGGTCCCCGCGGGGTGCGGGGACCGGGGCGGGGGTCAGGGCTGGAGCACGAGCCGGGCGGCGACCCGGCCGGCGAGGACGTCGTCCACCGCGTCGTTGATGTCGTCCAGCTTGCGGGTCTCGTAGACGACCCGGGTACGGCCGGCGGCGTGCAGCGCGAAGACCTCGGCCAGGTCGGCGCGGGTGCCGACGATCGAGCCGAGCACCGTGATGCCCTTGAGCACCGTCTCGAAGACGGGCAGGGTGATCGCGTTGTCGGCGGGCAGGGACACCAGCACCAGCCGGCCGCCGCGCCGCAGCGAGCGGTGGGCCTGCTCGATCACCCGAGGGCTGGCCGCGAGCACGATCGCCACGTCCACGCCGCCCAGCGCGGTGATCCGCTCGACCGGGTCGGTGGTGGCGGCGTCGACGGTGTGCGCGGCCCCCAGCGAGGTGGCCAGTTCCAGCTTCTCGGCGGTCACGTCCACCGCCACCGTCTCGGCGCCGAAGATCTGCGCGTACTGCTGGGCGAGGTGACCCAGGCCGCCGATGCCGAAGATCGCGACCCGCTCGCCCGGCCGCACCCCGGCGACCTTGACGGCCTTGTACGTGGTGACGCCCGCGCAGGTCAGCGGCGCGGCCTCGAACGGGTCCACGGCGTCGGGCACGCGTACCGCGTAGCGGGCCGAGGCCACCGCGTACTCGGCGTGCGCGCCGTCGATGCTGTAGCCGGTGTTGCGCTGCGACTCGCACAGCGTCTCCCAGCCGGTCACGCAGTACGCGCAGGTGCCGCAGGCCCAGCCGAGCCAGGGCAGCGCGACGCGGTCGCCGACGGCGTGCTCGGTGACGCCGGGGCCGACCCGCTCGACCAGGCCGACGCCCTCGTGTCCGGGGACGAACGGCGGGGTGGGCTTCACCGGCCACTCGCCGCGGGCGGCGTGGATGTCGGTGTGGCAGAGTCCGCTGGCTTCGATGCGGACCAGGATCTCGCCCGGGCCGACCTCCGGCACGGGACGCTCGGTGATCTCCATCGGACGGTCGAACGCGGTGACGACACTGGCGCGCATCGGGGGCCTCCTTCTCTCGTTCTCCCCCTCAGCGTCGTCCGTCCGGGAGCGTCCCGGCAGGGGCGCAGGACCGCGGTGACCCGGGACCAACGGCCCCTCCCGTGCGGCCCGGGGAACGGCGGTACGGCCGCCGGTGACGTACCGGCGGCCGTACCCCTGGGGTGCTCAGCGGTCGACGACCAGGCGGCGGGCCCGCAGCAGGCGCGCCCACCAGGGCCTGTGGTCCGGGCGCAGCCGCGGCGCCGGCACGCCGCGCAGGCTGACCCATCCGCCCGGCCCCATGGTGACGGCGCCGACCGACGGCGGGCGGCGCCGCGACCAGACCGCCACGGCGGCGGTGAGCGCGGCGACCGCGAACGCGCCGGTGGCGGCGGCGACCAACTGGTCGGGTTCGACCACACGCCGGTAGCGGACCCGGCCGCCGGCCGCGACGAACACGCCGACCGGGCGGCCGTCGCGGTTCACCGGCACCAGCGCGGCGTCCCCGGGCAGTTCCAGCACCGGGCCGACCGGCCCAGTCGGCGTCGCGGCCGGGGTGGGGACCGGCGTCGCGGCCGGTGGCGGCGCGGGCCGGGGGAGCGGCGTGACAGCCGGTCCGGTCGGGTTGAAGATGGCGGTCATGGTGCTGCCCTCCTAGCGGGAGTCGGACTTCTCGGTGCGGGCCTCGACAGCGGCCCGGCCGGCGGCCAGCCGCGCCACCGGCACCCGGTACGGCGAGCAGGAGACGTAGTCGAGCCCGGCGTCGGCGAAGAACCCGATCGACTCCGGGTCGCCACCGTGCTCACCGCAGACGCCGACGGTCAGGTCCGGCCGGGCCGCCCGCCCCTCGGCGACGGCGAGGCGGACCAGCCGGCCCACGCCGGTGGCGTCGATGCTCTCGAACGGCGACACCGGGAAGATCCCCCGCTCCAGGTACGTGGAGAAGAACGCCCCCTCCACGTCGTCCCGGGAGAACGCCCAGGTCATCTGCGTCAGGTCGTTGGTGCCGAAGGAGAAGAAGTGCGCCTCGGCGGCGATGTCCCCGGCGGTCAGCGCCGCCCGGGGCGTCTCGATCATGGTGCCGACCGGGATGGCCGGTGCATCAGGCACCTCGGCCAGCACCCGCCGAGCCTCGTCCGCCACCGCGACGAGTTCCCGCACGTCACCGACAAGCGGCACCATGATCTCCGGGCGTGGGTCACCGCCGGCCCGGACCCGCTGCGCGGCCGCCTCGGCCAGCGCCCGCACCTGCATCGCGAACAGGCCCGGCACCACCAGTCCGAGCCGTACGCCGCGCAGCCCCAGCATCGGGTTCGTCTCGTGCATCCGGCGCACCGCCGCCAGCAGCACGCCGTCGTGGCCCGGTTCCTCGCCGCGTGCCTGCGCGCCCGCCACCCGGGCGGTCAGCTCGGCGAGCGGAGGCAGGAACTCGTGCAGCGGCGGGTCGAGGAGCCGGACGGTGACCGGCAGCCCGTCCATCGCGGTGAGCAGCCCGAGGAAGTCGGCCCGCTGCAACGGCAGCAGCTCGTCCAGCGCCGCGCCGACCTCGGCCGGGCCCTCGGCCAGGATCAGCCGCTCGACCAGTTCCCGGCGCTCGCCGAGGAACATGTGCTCGGTGCGGCACAGCCCGATCCCGGCGGCGCCGAGTTCACGGGCCCGGCGGGCGTCGTCGGGCGTGTCCGCGTTGGCGCGGACGCCGAGCGTGCGCACCGCGTCGGCGTGCCCGAGCAGCCGGTGCACGGCGGCGACCAGCGGGTCCGCCTCCGGCCGCAGCTCACCGGTCAGGTAGCGGGCCACCGGCGACGGCTGCACCGGCACCTCGCCGAGCCAGATCCGCCCGCTGGTGCCGTCGATCGAGATCACGTCGCCGGCGCGCACCACCTGCTCGCCGACGGTGAACTCGCCGCGCTCGACGTCGATGCCCAGCGCCTCGGCCCCGCACACGCAGGTCCGGCCCATGCCCCGGGCCACCACCGCCGCGTGCGAGGTCTTCCCGCCGCGCGAGGTGAGCACCCCGGTCGCGGCGATCATGCCGGGCAGGTCGTCCGGGTTGGTCTCCGGGCGGACCAGGATCACCGGTCCGTCGGCCGCCGCCGCGGCGGCCGAGTCGAACACCACCCGCCCGACCGCGGCGCCGGGCGACGCGCCGACGCCGACCGCGAGCGGCTCGGGCGCGCCGACGGTGTCGAAGGCCGGGAACATCAGCTGGGCGAGCTGCGCCCCGCTGACCCGGGTGAGCGCCTCGTCCGCGGTGATCAGGCCCTCCTCGGCCAGCTGCGCGGCGATCACGAACGCCGCCGCCGCGGTGCGCTTGCCGACCCGGGTCTGGAGCATCCACAGCCGGCCGCGCTCGATGGTGAACTCGACGTCGCACAGGTCGCGGTAGTGCCGCTCCAGCGTCGCCATGATCTCCCGCAGCCGGTGGAAGCTCGCCGGGTCCAGCCGCTCCAGCTCGGTCAGCGGCACCGTGTTGCGGATGCCCGCCACCACGTCCTCACCCTGCGCGTCGGTCAGGTAGTCGCCGTACACGCCGGGGGCGCCGGTGGCCGGGTCGCGGGTGAACGCCACACCGGTGCCGGAGTCCGGGCCGAGGTTGCCGAACACCATCGCCATCACGTTGACGGCGGTGCCCAGGTCGTCCGGGATGCGCTCCTGCCGCCGGTAGATCCGGGCCCGCTCCGAGTGCCAGGACTCGAACACCGCGCGTACGGCCAGGAACAGCTGCTCGTGCGGGGCCTGCGGGAAGTCGTGCCCGACGTGCCGGACGAAGATCTTCTTGTACGTCTCGACCAGGTCGCGCAACTGCCCGGCGCCCGGCCCGTCCGGCCCGGCGGTGGCGCGCAGCGCGGCCAGCTCGTGCTCGAACTCGTCGGCCGGGATGCCGTGCACGGTCCGGCCGAACATCTGGATCAGCCGCCGGTACGAGTCCCAGGCGAACCGCTCGTCACCGGTGCGGGCGGCCAGCCCGGCCACCGTGGTGTCGTTGAGCCCGATGTCGAGGATCGTCTCCATCATCCCCGGCATCGAGTACCGCCCGCCGGAGCGGACCGCCAGCAGCAGCGGGTCACTCGGGTCGCCCAGCCACCGGTCCAGCCGCGCCTCCACCTCCCGCAGATGCGCGTTGATCTCCTCGTACAGGCCGTCCGGCGGCGCGCCGGTGGCCAGGTACGCCCGGCACGCGTCGGTGGTCACGGTGAACCCGGGCGGCACCGGCAACCCGAGCCGGGTCATCTCGGCGAGGTTCGCGCCCTTGCCGCCGAGCAGGTCGGCCCGGCTGCGGTCACCCTCGATGAAGTCGTAGACGTACTTCGACATGGTCCGGCCTCCTCGACTGCGTCGTTCCACCTCCTTGGTAACCGGGACGGACGGCGGCGCGGCAGGGCCGGACGGGACACACACCGGGCCGGAGGTCCCGAGAGTGTCGGTGGGTGCCCGTATCGTTCCGGCCGTGACGAACGAGGTGCTGCTCCGCCCGGTGCGCGACGACGACCTGCCCGCCTTCTTCGCCCACGAGCAGGACCCGCAGGCGAACTGGATGGCCGCGTTCGGCCCGAAGGACCCGTCCGACCGGGCCGCGTTCGACGCGCACTGGGCGCGCATCCGCGCCGACGAGCGGATCGTCAACCGCGCCGTCACCGTCGACGGCCGGCTGGTCGGGCGGGTCGCCGCGTTCCCGGTCGGCGAGCAGACCGAGGTCAGCTACTGGATCGACGCGGCGCACTGGGGGCGCGGCCACGCCACCGCCGCGCTGCGCGCGCTGCTGCGCGAGGTGCCGCACCGGCCGCTGCACGCCCGCGCCGCGAAGGACAACGCCGCCTCGCTCGCGGTGCTGCGCAAGTGCGGGTTCGTCGTGGTCGGCGAGGACTCCGGGTACGCCCCGTCGCGCGGCACCGAGGTCGAGGAGTACGTGCTGGAGCTGCCCGCCGAGGGGCCTGACCAGGCAGACCGCTAGTCTCCCCGGGTGAACTGGCTGGAACTCGTCGGCTGGGCCGGCTCCGCGCTGCTGGTCTGGTCCCTGCTGCAGACCCGGATCCTGCGGCTGCGCGCGCTCAACCTGGTCGGCTGCCTCATCCTGATCGGCTACAACACCGCGGTGCAGGTCTGGCCGATGGTCGGGCTGAACGTGGTGCTCGCCGTGATCAACGTGTGGTACCTGCGCAAACTGCTGGCCACCCGGCACGACGAGCAGACCTACCAGGTGGTCGAGGTGGGCACCGGCGACGCCTTCCTGGCGCACACGCTGCGGGTGCACGCCGCCGACATCGCCCGGTTCAACCCCGGCTTCCACTGGGACCCGGCCGCCGCCGACCGCTCGGCGTTCCTGGTGGTACGCGCCGACGAGGTGGTCGGCGTGATGCTCTCGCACGCCGAACCGGGCGGCGTGGCCCAGGTCGACCTGGACTACGTGACCCCGCCGTTCCGCGACTTCACCCCGGGGGAGTTCGTCTACCGGCGCAGCCGGCTGTTCACCGACCGGGGTTTCCGCCGGGTGGTCAGCCCGCCCGGCATGATCGCCCCCTACTACCACCGGCTCGGGTTCCGCCCCGAGGGCGGCGCGTACGTGCTCGACCTGCCGGTCCCCGCCACGCACGGGTGAAAGCGGGCACCCGCCGCCCGACGCTCAGTGATCGCACAGGATTCAGGCGCGGGCCCGCGGGGCAACAGAGGGCCACGCCGACCGGATCTACCGGCCGGCGAGTCGGCCATCGGCCGACCCGGATCGGGCCGAGGGAGATAACCGGTCGTGCAGAGCTACTGGAGCCAGCTTGCCCTGGTCGGTGTGCTGGTGATCCTCAACGCGGTGTTCGCCGGCAGCGAGATGGCATTGGTGTCCCTGCGCGACAGCCAGGTGCAGCGGCTGGAGCGCAGCAGCCGCGGCGGACGGACCCTCGCCCGTCTCGCGAAGGACCCGAACCGGTTCCTGGCCACGATCCAGATCGGCATCACGCTCGCCGGGTTCCTGGCCTCCGCCGCCGCCGCGGTGTCCCTGGCCCGGCCGCTCGTCCCGCTGCTGGGCGTCTTCGGCAACGCCGCCGAGACCGTCGCCATCGTCGCTGTCACGCTGGTGCTCACATTCGTCACGCTCGTCTTCGGTGAGCTGGCCCCGAAGCGGATCGCCATGCAGTCGGCCGAGCGGTGGGCGCTGCTGGTGGCCCGCCCGCTGGACGTGCTGTCCAGCATCACCCGGCCCGCCGTCTGGCTGCTGGGCGCCACCACCGACCTGGTGGTACGCCTGTTCGGTCTGGACCCGAAGGCCGAGCCGGACGAGATCGGCCCGGACGAACTGCGCGACATCGTGGCCGGCAACCACGGCTTCACCAAGGAACAGCGCACGATCATCGCCGGCGCGGTGGAGATCGCCGACCGGCAGTTGCGGGCGGTGCTCGTACCCCGGTTGCAGGTCTTCACGCTCGACAGCGGCACCACCGCGGAGGCCGCGCGGCTCGTCCTGGCGGCGACCGGCCACTCCCGGGCGCCGGTGGTCCGCCACGGCGGCCTGGACGAGGCGGTGGGCGTGATCCACCTGCGGGACCTGGTCGGCGTCTCCGACGACCGGCCGGTCGACGAGATCGCCCGCCCGCCGATGCTGCTGCCCGACTCGCTGCCCGTGGTCGACGCGCTGCGCCAGTTCAAGGCCGAGCGCCAGCACATCGCGCTCGTTGTCGACGAGCGCGGCGCGGTCGACGGGATCGTGACGCTGGAGGACATCCTGGAGGAGATCGTCGGCGAGATCTACGACGAGACCGACCGGGACCTGCGCGCCGTGCGCACCGAGGCCGACGGCACGCTGGTGCTGCCCGGCACGTTCCCGGTGCACGACCTGACCGACCTCGGCGTGGAGCTGCCGAACCGGCCGGCCGGCGACTACACCACCGTCGCCGGGCTGGTGCTGATCTGCCTCGGGCACATCCCGACGGTGGCGGGGGAGCAGGTCACCGTGGACGGCTGGGAGCTGTCCGTGGCCGGCGTCGACCAGCGGGCCATCACCGAGGTGCACGTGCGCCGCCACCGCCGCGGCGAGCACTCGGCGGACGACGACGCGGCGACCGGCAGCCCGGACGACGACGCGGCCGACCCGGCCGACGCCCCCGAACTCGACGACGCCCGCCGCTGACCGGCGCCGGGTCTCCCGGTGCCCGGCTCAGCGGTGCCCGGCGGGCGGGCCGAACGGGAAACCCGGCACCGGCGGAAGCAGCTGCACCGCGTCGGCGGGCAGCTGACGGGTGCTCCGCCCGACCAGCCGGGCCACCACCCGCAGCAGCCACGGCCCCGACGGGTGCAGCTCCGGGCCGATCAGCCGGCTGATCACCCGGGTCCACCAGTGCCCGGCGACGATCACGTCGGTGATCCGCAGCCGGTCCGGCGGCCACCCGCCGCGCACCACCACGTCCACCACCCGGCCCAGCCGCCGTCCGTGCAGGTCGTACGCGGTGCGGCCGAGCAGCTCACCCGCTCGCACGGCCGGACCCCGGGATGCGCTCGATCAGGTGCCGGCGCAGCCACGCCTCCACCGGTGACGGCGGCAGGTCCGCCGCCGGGCAGCGCAACCGCACCGCGCTGTCCACCCGGGCGACCTGCGACAGCGGTACGCGCAACGGCGGCACCGGCGGGTCGTCGGTGAACCGGTCCGCCACCGCCACCAGCAGCCGCCCGACCCGCCCGCCGATCCGCTGCCCGAGCGCGCCCTGCCCGGTGAGCAGGCAGTCCACGTACGGATAGCCCGCGTCGTCCACGGCGAACGCGATGTCGTCGACCCGCCCGACCAGCCGCCCGTCCACGTCGACGATCTGCCGGTCGAGCAGCCGCTTGGCGAGCTGAACCCTCATCGCCCCATCCCCGTCATGATCGCCAGTGGGATCGCCGCCACCGACGCCGCGACGATGAGCAGCAGGAACACCGCGCCGAGCAGGTTCATCCACCGCCCGTTGACCCGGTCGCCGAGGTACCCGCGGTCGTTGGCGACCACCAGGATCGGCAGGTACGTCAGCGGCAGCACCACAGCGCTCAGCACCAGCATGTACTCGGTCAGCCGCACCGGGTCCACCGTCGTCATCAGCATCACCACACCGAGCAGCAGACCGACGAGCAGCACGCTGTGGAACCGGGCCGCCTCCCGCGGGCGGACCCGTTTGCCCCACTGCCACCCGAAGTACTGCGCCGCCGCGTACGCCGCCGACAGTCCCGTCTCCAGCGCCGCCCCGAACGTCACCGCGAAGAACGCCAGCACCGCGGCGGCCAGGCCGGCGCCGCCGAGCGCCGTCGCCACCGGCCGCGCCACCTCGTCGAGCGTGCTCAACGACGCCTCCGACGGGTGGTAGGCCACCGTCGCCACGGCGACCAGCGACAACGCCAGGAACCCACCCACCGGGAAACCGATCAGCACGTTCGAGCGGGCCCGCGCCAGGTCCGCCGCGCCCCACCGCTCCTCGACGCCGCCGGAGGAGAAGAAGAACACCTCGTACGGGCTCACCGTCGAGGCGAACAACGCCACCGCCACGAACCAGTACAGCGGCCAGCCGTGCCCGGACGCGCTGACCTGCCACACGCCCTGCCCGAGTTGCGGCCAGTCGGTCGGCAGCGCCACCAGCGCGACCGCGAACACCAGCAGCGCCAGCCCGGCCAGGCCGAAGATCCGTTCCATCAGCTCGAACCGCAACCGCCACAGCACCAGCCAGACCGCCAGCGCGGCCAGCGGCACCCAGAACAGGTGACTCAGCCTGGTCGCCAGTTGCAGCGCCAGCGCCACCCCGCCCAGCTCCGCGGCGAGCGTGACCACAGTGACCAGCCACGACGCGACCAGGTTCAGCAGCGCCACGCGCGGCCCGAGCCGCTCCCGGACCAGGTCGAAAACCGCCCGTCCGCTCACCGCCGCGATCCGGCCGGCCATTTCCGCGTACGCGCAGATGCCGACCACGCCGACCAGCAGCACCCAGGTGTGGGCCATACCGAACAGCGCGCCGGCCTGACTGGCCGCCACCAGGTCACCGATGTCGACGAAGCCGCCGACGGCCGACAGCACGCCGAGCGTGGCGGCGAACAGCTTCCTCACGTCGGGTCGGGAGCGGACGATCTCACCGAGGCGACGATATCGGCGTCAGTGCCCGGTTTTGGGCGAATGCGTCAGGAGGCGGTCAGGTTCTGTAGCCGTACCTGACCGCGCGCCACCAGCCGGCTGTCGGCGTCGGTGATCTCCACGAGCCAGAGCTGCTGGCTGCGGCCCCGGTGCACCGGCGTGCCGACAGCGGTCAGCTCGCCGTCGCGCACCGCGCGCAGGAAGTCGGTCTGGTTCGACACCCCGACGACGTTGCCCTTGTCGCCCAGCCAGAGCGCGCCGCCGATGCTCGCCGCCGTCTCCACCACCGAGCAGTAGACGCCGCCGTGCTGGATCCCGTACGGCTGGTGCAGCTCCGGGCGCACCTTCCAACGGATCACCACCCGGTCCCCGCTGACCTCGTCGAACGTCAGGCCCAGCAGGGCCACGAAGCCACCGGTCAGGTTCGGCATGTCCACCGCGGTTCCTCCTCGCGTTCGACGGCGCCGCCAGCCTAGTCGGCCGTACCTCGGCAAACCCGGTACGGGCCGGGCCCGGTGATGGGGGAGAATCGGTGACCGTGACCGACAGCAACCTCCCGCAGGGGCGGGACTCCCTGACCGACGACCTGCTGTGGCGGGGCCTGATCCAGGACTCGACCGGCCTCGACGAACTGCGCGAGCTGCTCGACGGCGGGAGCACCACCTTCTACGTGGGCTTCGACCCCACCGCGCCGAGCCTGCACATCGGCAACCTGATGCAGGTCGTGATGGCCCGCCGGCTCCAGCAGGCCGGGCACCGTCCGCTGCTGCTCGTCGGTGGCGCCACCGGGCAGATCGGCGACCCGAAGGAGAGCGCGGAGCGGACGCTGAACCCGCCCGAGGTGATCGCCGGCTGGGTCGAGCGCATCCGCGAGCAGCTCTCGCCGTTCGTCACGTACACCGGGGAGAACGCGGCGCAACTCGTCAACAACCTGGACTGGACCGGCGAGATGTCGGTGGTCGAGTTCCTCCGGGACGTCGGCAAGCACTTCCCGGTGAACAAGATGCTCGCCCGCGAGGTGGTCAAGGCGCGGCTGGAGACGGGCATCAGCTACACCGAGTTCAGCTACCAGCTCCTCCAGGCGAACGACTACTTCGAGCTTCACCGCCGGCACGGCTGCCGGCTCCAGTACGGCGGCTCCGACCAGTGGGGCAACATCACCGCCGGGGTGGACTACATCCGGCGGCGCGGCGCCGGGCCGGTGGAGGCGTTCACCACGCCGCTGGTGACCAAGGCCGACGGCACCAAGTTCGGCAAGAGCGAGACCGGCACGGTCTGGCTCGACCCGCAGATGACCAGCCCGTACGCGTTCTACCAGTTCTGGGTCAACGCCGACGACCGCGACGTCAGCCGCTACCTGCGGTACTTCAGCTTCCGCTCCCGTGAGGAGCTGGAGGAGCTGGAGAAGGCGACAGCGGAACGCCCGCAGGCGCGCCTGGCCCAGCGGGCGCTCGCCGAGGAGCTCACCACGCTGGTGCACGGTGAGCGGGAGATGGCCCAGGCGGTGGCCGCGAGCCAGGCGCTGTTCGGGCGCGGCTCGCTCGACGAGCTGGCCCCGGAGACGCTGCGCGCCGCGCTGACCGAGGCCGGCCTGGTGCACCTCGACGAGCTGCCGGACGTGGCCGGCCTACTCAAGGAGTCGGGCCTGGTGCCGAGCATGAAGGAGGCACGGCGGGTCATCGCCGAAGGCGGCGCGTACGTCAACAACACGCGCATCTCCGAGGTGGACGCCACCGTGTCGGCGGACGACCTGCTGCACGGCCGCTACCTCGTACTGCGCCGGGGCAAGCGCTCGTTCGCGGGCGTCGAGCTGCGCGGATAGCTGCCTGTCGACTGTGTGACGCGGGACGCGCCCAGCGGATTTGACGATCGCTCGGCTGGGCGCGTAACTTTCTCTCTGCCAGCGCGGAACGGACGAAACAGGGCGAAAGACCTGGAAGGCCGGAGCGCAGGACCTGAGAACCGGGTGGTGCCCCGGATTCGCCGGGAGGCGGATTTGGCGAGGCGGAACCGACCGGGTAAGGTTGTCGGCCGGTAGGGAAACGGACGAGCCAGCGGGAAACCGCGGGCGGTCGGCCTACCGAATTCCTCGGAACGACCGGCGGAAGCCGGTTGAATCGGGGTGCCCGGTAAAAGGGTGATGCGCGAAAAACCGGTGGACACCGATTTGACGCCGCAGAAACCACCGGGTAACGTAGTAGAAGTGCCCGGCGCGAGAGCGGCGGGTGAACGAACGAAATACCCCGGTCGGGGTTCCACGGTGTGGGGCTTCTGGTTGGTGTGTGGTTGTTCTTTGAGAACTCAACAGGGTGCTTGTAAAGC
>NZ_JALJRJ010000024.1:0-91091 GCF_024519755.1 Micromonospora sp. Mcm103 | reverse complement strand
ACGGCGGAGGCAACAAGAAGGCCGCGTACAACTCGGTCCTCAACGTCCTCAACGCCGCGTCGCCCAGCCCCACGCCGACCACGACCGTGTCGCCGACCGTGTCGCCAACCGTGTCGCCGACCGGCGGGCCGACCACGCCGCCCCCGACCAACGGCGCGAGCCGGATCGTCGGCAGCCAGTCCGGCCGGTGCATCGACGTGCCGAACTCCTCGCAGAGCAACGGCACCCGGGTGCAGCTCTACGACTGCCACGGCCAGACCAACCAGCGGTGGACCTACACCTCCAGCCGGCAACTGACCGTGTACGGCTCGATGTGCCTGGACGCCGCCGGCTCCGGCAACGGCTCGGCCGTCCAGATCTACAGCTGCAACGGACAGACGAACCAGCAGTGGAACGTCAACTCCAACGGCACCATCACCGGAGCCCAGTCCGGGCGCTGCCTCGACGTCTGGGGCACCGGCAACGGCCAGCAGGTGCAGATCTACGACTGCAACGGCCAGGCCAACCAGCGGTTCCAGCTCGTCGCGACGAGCTGACCTCCTCGTACGGCAAACGGCTCACCGTCGTGGTCTCGGCCACGGCGGTGAGCCGTTTGCGTGGTGCTCGCGTGCTGCCGGTGTCAGCCGATCAGCAACTCCGTGCGGTAGTCGGCGGCCAACGCGGCGGCCCGGTCCCGGCGCTCGGCCTGCTCCTCGTCGGTGAGAGCCGGCGGCGGCGAGGTGGGACCGTCCACCCGGTCGCCCACCCGCAGGAAATACTCGTCCTGCCCGGCCGGCGTGCACATGCAGAGCAGCCGCGCGGGCTGGTCGAAGGAGTTGCGGAAGAAGTGCGGCGCGTTCGCCGGAATGTTGATCGTGTCCCCGGCCCGCGCGACGGTCCGCTCGCCCCGGAACGTGAACTCCACCGCCCCGTCGAGCACCGTGAACATCTCCTCGAAGTCGTGCCGGTGCGGAGGCGGCCCACCACCGGGCGGAACCCGCATGTCGATCAGGCAGTACCGGCCGGCCGTCTGCGCGCCGGTGACCAGGATCGTGTAGGTGCCGCCCGCGATGGCGAGGTGGGAGAGGGCGGGATCGTCGGGGCGGGCGTGGACGAGGGTACGGGTCGGATCGTCGGACGGGATCGCACCGCTGGCCATCGGTTCTCTCCTCGATCGTCGGTCTGCGGATCGATCCCCCTCATAGCCATCAGGCAAGCCGCTAAACCTGGCGCTCCCGGCTGTCACTGTCGGGCTCCGCTCGGCGGTGTCGCCCTTCTCAAGCTCTGCCATCGATCGGCGTAGTGCGGCGGCGTTGCTCGGATTGCGAAGGAGGTACTCGGTTTCCCTCGACTCGCCTCCCGCCGGCGGCACGATCATCACGGGCTCCTGGCCGGATCGAGTCATCGTTTCCTCCGCGTCATCGGTGACGCGGAGGAGTCAGTTTCCGTACTCCTGGCTTCGGTGGAGCCGTTTCCCGCGTCCAGCCGAGAAAACGGCGGTGCAGCACGCCGGCCGGCGTCCAGGGCATGTCCTCGGTGGCTTGCACGAGGTAGGAGCCGAGGTAGAGAGCCAGCGACACCGGGGCGTCGGCATACTCAGCGCGCAGTTCCCGCTTGCGCGTGGGACAGGGCCAGGGCAGGTCGCAGCCGCCACAGCTCCAGACCGGCATGACCGGACCGTGGGTGGTCACCGCACACCCTCCAGAAAGCGGGCGGTGATCGGTGCTGACCGCGGAAGCACTGGTCATGGAAGCCCACGCCCATGCTGTCGCCCTCCACGAACGGGATTGCGCCGCCGCGCTTCATCAAGCAGAGCAAGCCCTCGACCGCGCCGACCGCAGCAGCGACCCGCAATGGCTCGGCTACTTCGACGAGGCGTACCTGTCAGCCAAGTTCGGCCATTGCTTTCACGCGCTCGGTCAACACCGTCGAGCCGAGCGCTTCGCCGCTCGCTCACTGAAGATGGACGAGCGTTACGTGCGCGGGAAGGCGTTCAACCTCGCCCTACTGGCCAGCGTCTACGCTCGTTACGGCGAGCCGGAACGTGCCAGCGCCATCGGCACCGAAGCCCTCAACCTCGCCACGCAGCTACGGTCGGCCCGTGCCGTCCGTTACGTGCGCGACCTGCAAACCGGTCTGACACCTCACCGCCGTACGCCAGCGGTACGGCAGTTCATCACCCGGGTCGACGCGGCACTCGGCCAGCGGCGCTGACTACAGCTCACCCCGGGCCTTCCGTGCCACCAATTCCAGCACCGCGATCACTGTGCCGGCACCCATGATCTCACCCTCGGACACGAGTCGCCGCGCCTCTTCCAGTGGAATCCAGGCCACCCGCTCGGTCTCGTTGACGTCCACCGGGGCGCCGATGTGCTCCGCCTCGCGGGCGAGGAACAGCAAGTTCTCCGCGTCCGCGGTCGCCACCCGGTCTCCTCCTCGACCTCCCGGAGCGCGCACTTTGCCGGATCCTCGCCCTCGTCGACGTAGCCGCCGGGCAGCTCCCACACCCACCGGTCGAAGACAAACCGGTGCCGTCGCATCAGAAGCAGGCGCTCCTGGCCGTCTAGTACAGCAACCATGGCCGATCGGGGCGCCCGGATCACGTACTGCTCGAAGCGGATCCCGTCTGGAAGCTCCACGTCCGCGATGCTCAACCGGGAGCGCCGGCTGCCGTCGACAACCCGCTCACCATGAATCGTCCACCGCGTCGACCTGTCAGTCAGTTCCTCCGTCACCCGGCCAGTATCCGACCGGTGGCACCGGAACGCTGTCGAGCGGTGCCCTGCCAACTCGACTCGGTCCCGACCGCCCCTTCCTCCGCGCCGGATGTACGAACCCTGCTCATCAGGCTGACAGGCGCGGCCAAGATCGCGGCCACGCCTCCAGGCGCATGACGATTCGCAGGAGGCTAGCCTCAAACGCGGCCTCCTCAAGCTCGCCTCCTCGGCGGCGGGACCACAAGTCGCTCAGGTCATCTTCGATGGCACCAAGTTCGACGAGTCGGTCGGCGCAGTCGTGGCTTCTCTGACGCGCCTCGGCCGGACTGCCGGAGTCGGTGGCCATCTTGTCTGCGGCCACGGCCAGTGTGCAGCGTGCCTCTGCCGTGATGCCACGGCCGGCGGTCTCGACTGCCCGCAGGGTCCCTTCGGGTCCTCGAACGATCTCGACGAACAGGCCGAGCAGCCGCGAATTGCGCACGAGCGGTCCGTCCGTCATCGCCTACCCTCCAGCTGTTCGGTCCGCTGCCGCTTCGGAGAGCACTCTGACACGGAGGCCGGGCTGGCGGTTGGTTCACTGATGCACTTCGCTGCTGTACCTCCCCCGATCATGCCAACAGCGACCTCGGTCGGGGCCGCTGAACTGTGGGGAGTGGGCCGGAGGCATCACCATGCGAACCGCAACGCCACCATCGCTGGTGAACTACTACCGCTACGTTCGCGCAGATCAGGAGGCTGATCAACCGCGACCCCGGCGGAGCTTGGGCGATCCGGCGGAGGTCGCCACCTTGGTCGAAGATGATCGGCAATCGGGCGCTCAGCGCTCGCGGTGCTCCTCCGGAAGGGAGGGGCCTTGCTGTAGCGGGCCTTGAGCGCCGGGTCGAGGGAGACTCGCCGACCCGGCTCGCGACAGCGTGACTACTCAACGAGGCGTCCGAGCAGCCAGCGCCCGCCCCCTGCCGGCCACTCTCGGCACCCCAGCCGGTCTCCGGGCGGGCGGTAGGCGTCTTCGACCGCGGCGCCGCCCGACGGCGGTTCCGGCGACCGGACGCCGATCGGGCGCGGCCCGATCCCAGCGGCTACAGCCGTTCGAAGCTCTCCATACCGGCGAGTTCGAGCACCTTGGTCCGGGTCGCCGGACATTCCTGCCGGGTCTGGTCGTCGATCTGACGGCCAGTCGGCACGGCACCCTGCTTCTCGTACCACGAGTAGAGGTTCACGGTGAGGTTGGCCATCGTGCCCGTCTCGGACCCGATCCCTTTCAGCGTCGGCAACTGTCCGTCGAGGTAGGCACACACCTCCTTCGCCGACACCGGCGCCGAGCCGCCGGCCGGAGCGGATCCGGCGGTGCTGGACGCGGCGTCGGCTGCTGTGGGGGTGCCTGGCGTAGCGGCCCCGAAGGAATCGGGCGCGCCCGCGTCGGCACACGCCGTCAGGGCGATCACCACACAGAGGATCGGTGCGAGCATTCGGATCGTTCTCATCGGTTCTCGTCCTGACGTGGTTGTCGGTGGTGGGTGACCGGCGGACAGCCCGCGGCGGATGGTTTGTCAGCCCTGACGGCGACAGCAGAGAGGAGCCACAGGCCGGCGGGCAGTCGGTAGCCGACGCCAGGTTCACGAAACCGTTCGAGCAGCCGGACCGCCCCCGCTCGGGCCGAAGCCTGCCCAGCCGGCGGCGCAGCCCGGTACGCCGCACCGGCGGCGCCGACCTCGATAAGCCATTCGGCCACCGCATCGGCATCGTCCGGAGCGTCCATAGTGATGTCATGCGGCGTGATCGTGACGGCGGTGAAGCCGGCGACGCTGAGGACCCGGGCGAGCCGTGCCGGGTCGGCGAAGGAGAACGGACCGGGCTCGTCACCCACCGGTAGCGGTGGTAGCGGCCCGAGGTGCGGTGCCGCGCCGAGCATCGCCGCGAACAGCCACGGGTTGACGCTGCCGTCGCGGAAGACGGTGGCGGCGAGGCGCCCTCCCGGGCGCAGTGATCGCCGGATCGCGGTGCAGCCGGCAACGGGATCCGCCAACAGCATCAGGGTCATTCGCGAGTACGCCGCGTCGAACGGTGCCCCCGGGACCACATCGAGGGTCTCGATGTCGGCCGTGCGGAACCGGACACTCGGGTACCGGTCCGGAGGGAACCGTTGCCGAGCGGCGGCCACCATCGCCTCGGCGATGTCGATACCGATCGCCGCGCCGGTATCGCCGACCGCCGCGGCGATCTCGGCCGTGGTGCCGCCGCAGCCGCAGCCCACATCAAGGATCCGTTCGGCCGGCCGTGCGGCCAATCGATCCATGGCCGGTGCGCCCAGCGGTCGACCGACCTCGTCCTGCCGATCGGCGTGCCGGATCCAGCCGGCTGCCGCACCCGTCCAGAAAGCGGCGCTGCGGGCCTGCAACGTGACGGTGTCGGCCATCAGAACGGCATCTCGGTGCCGTCGACGCTCATCGATCGGAAACTGGCCGCCTTGGTTGGATCGAAGCCGTCCTCCTGCGCCGCCAGGCCGGCAGCCCGGACCAGCCGTTCCGACTGGAACCGGCGGAACGCGTCTTCGTCCTGCCAGATGTTGATGATCCGCCAGCCGCCCGCGGTCGGGCCGGCGACATGCGCGACGAGTCCCGGCGGTCGGTCCGGTCCGAGGTGTCGCTCCACCTGCCGGTACTCCGCCTCGCTGACACCGGGCATCTCCTGCAACACACCGAACGGCATGGCCGCCTCTTTCAATAGAGTTAGCATCTATCCAATAGAGCACTACACTCGCGGTGTGGTTGTCAAGAGGCGCTATGACTCGTCCCGGCGGAAGGAACAGTCCCGACAGACCCGACAGGCGATCCTCGAAGCGGCCAGCCGGCTGTTCGTCGACCCCGGATACGCGGCCACGCCGTTGACCGCCGTCGCCGCGGAGGCCGGCGTCGCGGTCCAGACGGTGTACGCGCTGTTCGGCAGCAAGCGGCAACTACTCTCCGATCTGGTTGACGTCACCCTGGCCGGCGACGATGAACCGGTAGCCCTGCCGGACCGACCCTTCGTCGCCGAGATCCGCGCGCTCGCCCACCCCCGCGCCAAGCTCGCCCGCTACGCCCGCCATCTGGTGGAGGTCAACGCCCGGCAGGCCCAGGTGATGCTCGCGTTGGCCGGAGCGGCCACGGCCGACCCAGACGCCGCCGAGGTCTGGCGCAAGAACATCGAAGAGCGCCGCCGCGGCATGGCCATGTTCGCCGCAGAACTCGTCGGCACGGGAGCACTCCGCCCCGACCTGGACGTCGAGCAGGTGGCCGACATCCTCTGGCTGGCCCAGGACGTCCGCAACTTCGACTGGCTCGTCCGACAACGCGGATGGCCGCTGGAGGAGTACCAGCGGTGGTACGTGGACACCGTCAGCGGCGCCACCATCGCCGGCGGCGAATAGCGGACCGGCTCCGGCTCACACCTCTGGCCGCTTTTCCGACTGGAGATCGACAGTACGATCCGCGCGACCGCAGGCCGCGTTCGCTGAGCCGACGCTTCGCAGCCTCGACGCCATCCACTTGGCCGCCGCCCAAGTGCTGACCAACGAGTTCGGACGGGCACTCATCGCCTTGGTCACCTACGACCGGCGACTGCTCGAGTGCGCCAAGGAAACAAAGCAGGACTGCCCATCGCTGGTCCCGGCCAGAACTGACCCGCGACTCCCAAGAGCCGGGCGTGGCCGCGCGGCCAGGATATCGGCCGTGGCCTGCGTTCTTGTGACCCTGCGCCCCGCCGTTTGGGTATCCGTTCCGGTGGGCCGCCAGGGACTCGAACCCTGAACCTATGGATTGCCGGCGAACTGGCTGGGTCGGGCGCGGTGCGAGGTCATCGGGCCTGCTGGCGCGCTTCTCGGCTTGGTTCGGCTGGCACGGTTGCTGTACTTCGCTGCTGTACTGCTGGCATCAGATCAGACGCTGGATGCGGACCTTGGGGCGCTCGTTCCTGAGGTGGCCTTGCTTGTGCTGGCGGACCTGCTCCTCCCAGACCTCCTGGTCGTAGTCCAGGTCCGGCGGGGTCCACCGGTGGGAGCCGTCGCTGTAGTGGAACTTCTCATCACCGGGCCGAAGGATGCTCATCGGGTCCAGCCGAGGAAGCGGTGGTGCAAGTGGCCGGCGGGGACGTGGGCCAGATCCTGGGCGGCGTCGATGAGCTGGGCGGCCAGGTAGAGAGCCATCGACACCGGGGCGCGGTCGTACTCGGCTCGCAGCTCGTGTCGCCGCGTCTGGCAGGGCCAGTCGGCACCGCAGCCGCCGCAGCTCCAAGCCGGTGTGACCGGGAGGTGAGTCGTCATCTCCGCATCTCCTTCGCCGCCGCCTGGTTCGTTGGTCGGGCGTCTTGCCGGTCGTCCTCAGAAGGCCAGTGGCCTCGATTGATCGGGATCCGATGCGTCGTACGACAGGGCAGCTCGCTTCCGCAACGGCAGACCCTCCGCCATCGCTCCCATGACCAGACCGGCCGGTGCCGCCTGGCCAGAGTGAGCGCGACGGCGATCAGGTACTCCTCGTACGAGACACGAGGCATCGGGCCTCCCTTGGCTCTCGACCAAGGTCGCGGGTGTTCCCGCAGACCGGCTCAGCGCAATGCCGCAGCTCGCATCACCGTAACGACGTAGGACTGTAGATACAATAAGATGTAGAGCTGTTGGACACGTAGCGTCACTTTCGTGATCGACCCGAGTGCGGATCGCGCCGTGTTCCGGCAGCTCGCAGACCTCCTGCGAGACCGGATCACCTCTGGCGACCTCGCGCCCGGGGCTTCACTTCCCAGCGAGCTGCGGTTGGCTCAGGAGTACGGGCTGAGCCGCACGAGTGTCCGACAAGCGGTAGCACTGCTCCGGTCGGAAGGGCTCGTAATCGTGGAACCGCCGCGCGGGACGTTCGTCCGCGCTGTAGAGCCGACCGAGACTGTGACTCTCCTCAAGGGCGACACCGCCACCGCTCGGATGCCTACCCCTGTCGAGCGGCGCGAGCTGGAGATGGGCGAGGGGATCCCGGTCATCGTGATCTTCCGCGCCGACGGCTCCCGCGAGCTGTACGCCGCCGACCGCATCCGCGTCGGCCGGTAGCAGCTGCAGATGACCCCTCGCTTGTAAGCTCGGTGCAGCACGTCCGTCCTTGTCCGGGGACGGCCGAAAGCTCGGAGCAGCGTCCGTCGCTCGTCTCGCTCGTGCGTCGGCCTTCGGGGCGGTTGCTGTCAGCGCTGCTGTCGAGAGCGCCGCCGCTGGCAGTCCAGCAAGCCCGACCTGCGCCGGGGGAGCCTAATCGCGGTGGCCAGCCAGTGGGAACGGGCATCGCCCGATGTGCGTACGCTCGACGGAGTTGGCGCTCCTTCCGCCCACCGCTGTCGCGTAGCACGCTTTTTGCTGGCTCCGCCTGGCCTGGGGTCGTCTCGCTACAACGGGGCGGATCTGCAGAGTCGAGACCCTGATGCCTCGTCTGCAGCTCTGCTGCGCTAGAGGGTCAGCCCGCCCGCTTCGCCGCCAACGCGGACAGCACCTGCCTCGCGCACGACAGCGAGTAGGTGCCGGCCTCTTCAACCTCGGACGACGTCGTGATCACGCCACAGAGGACGCCATCCGTCGCTTGGATCGTTGCGTATGCTCGCCTTATGCAGTGGGTAGTGGCAATCATGAGCTTTCTCGGTGGCGTGATCACGACGTCGGTAACCGCGGTCATTACCGTAAGGACGAACTCAAATCGGATGGCGGCCGACATCCGAAGCAGATGGGACGCCGCATTGCTAGAGAGAGCAAATGAACTTGCCGCTGCGACAAGGGCTTTACGTCACCTAGCGGACCGCTACGACCGAGTCCCAGATCAGGCACGGCAGCGGGAACTGATGGAGGACGTACACCAACAGCTATTTGTCGTGTCGGAACAGCTCCGCTTGGTCGGGGACGCACGGGTGCAAGAAGCGGCTCGTCGCGTCCGGCATCACGTGTACGCAGTACGTGCACAAAGAGAATCGGGCGAGGACCCTCGAGCGCAGGACCACCCGCTGTACCCGCCTCTAGACCGGCTCAACGACTCGCTACAAGAGTTCTATCGAGCGGTGCGTCACCAACTGCGGGCGCCTGAACCCGACGCTGTGCTGCACGATGACTACTTCGATCCCAACATCAATATTGGAGGCCTCGATTCTCTACC
Source organism: Micromonospora sp. Mcm103 (assembly GCF_024519755.1). Classification (NCBI taxonomy): domain Bacteria; kingdom Bacillati; phylum Actinomycetota; class Actinomycetes; order Micromonosporales; family Micromonosporaceae; genus Micromonospora; species Micromonospora sp. Mcm103. Next base: position 82,240 of record NZ_JALJRJ010000024.1, on the reverse strand, counting down.
TGTCGAGCGGGCAGTCCAATCTCAACCTCCTTGGCGCCGAAAACTCGGGCAGCGCCGCGGCGCTAATCGCTGACGCTTCGGTGTGAACGCCGGTGCAGCACATCGTCTGCTGCCGTCGGCTGTCATTCCGTGCCTTTCAGCTTGGCCACCACCCCGCCTGCTGCCATCCTGCGTCGCCCGCAAGCAGGGCGTTTGATGCTTCCTCGCTGCTCTCAGAGTGGTCAGAAGGTCAGGGCCGCAGCAGCTCGCGCTGCCAGCCGCCGTCGGCGCCAGTCTCCGGACATTTCTACGGCTGGCGCGACTCCAGATCTGCTCTGCCCTTGTCAGTGAGCGTGGCGCTGCTGGACCAGAACTCCAGGCTCTCGAAGCAGAGGATCAGGCCCTCGTTGCCCAGGCCGCGGATCAGATCCCGCCACAGCACCTCCGGGTGTCCGGAAGGTGGCTCATCTCCGAAGAACTCGGCCAGCGGCGCGGGATCACCCGGATGCTCAACGCTGTACTGCTCCAGCCATCGCAGGAACATCACACGCCCGACCTCGCGGCTGACAGCGCCAGCCGTGGCACCCATCGGCTTGCCGTCCTTATCCACGATCTGGGCTTGGTCGCCAGCGTGAATCTCGATGTGGAGCTCCGGCCACGGCGAGCCCTCCTTGGATACCCCGCCGATTAGAAGAAGCCGCCTCATGCACGCGCCAACGAAGTAGTTGCGCTCGGCAAGTTGGCTGATGTACTCGCCCAGGGCCTTAGCGGCATCGCGGTGCTCACGGACGGTGTAAAGATCGTCGTGGATATCGGCGTAGTCCCTGACCAGCTGTAGGAACTCGACCATCAGGTCCTCGTCCTCGTCCGGCATACGGCCGGGGATGATGTAGCTGGTCGCCACGCACTCCTGGATCATCGGCCAGAGGGCGTGTCCAGTGGCGATAATGTTCAGCTTCTTCGGCACCGGATACGTCGGGTCCCGCACCAGTCTCATGTTGTCCGGGGCACTGGACTCCGACGCCACCCAAGCTGCGTGATCGCGTTTGATCTGATGCAGCTTCTCCACCGTGAAGTGGTTGGGCTGGTCGTCCACCTGCTTGTGGTGCTTGTTGCACAGCAGCATCAGGTTCTCGTGAGTGTCGAGCTTCGACGGGTCCAGGCCGCCGGCTCGGGGACCTCCAGGACTCTTCGCCACGATGTGGGCCAGTTCGCCGAAGACCGACGGGTCGTCGTCCTCAGTGCCGGGCGTCAGCACCAGCACGCGGCAGATGCAGCACTTGCCACCGGCCTCCGACCAGACGATCTTCAACGTTCTCTCAGAAATCGCCACAGGAACCTTCACGTAGAAGCCGACTCGGGCCAACATCCTGTCCCACCGCCGACCAAGATCGGTAGCTCGGCTCATCGGCCGATACCTGGCTCATGGCGGCCAGCGACTTCATCGACTTCTCCACCGACCCCGAGCCTCGCCGACAGACAACTATGCCTCCCAAGTACGTCGGGCGAGGACACTGTGATCTACCAGCTCGACTGACTCGTTCGGTGTGAAGGAACTTCCGCGACGGCGCGATCAGCCCTGCGGCGGTGAGGGGCTCGACGTATAGTCCAGCAACGTCCGTGGTGGTCCTTCCTCCTCCTTCTGGTTGTCACTCATCTAGTCACTCGTGCTGAGAGTTCTGCCGTCAGCGCTAGTGGTCGATCGCTGGCAAAAGCTCAGCAACTCGCAATACGTGCTGGTTGAGCATGGAATCGACCTGCTCGCGCGGCACCCTCTTCCTCGAAAGCATCATGGGCCCAGCGCTGGGAAGGCCCCTCAGGTCAAGGGACAGGTAGATTCCAACGGTCTGTTCGACAGGATCAAAGAACGGGTCAAAGAGGAACCACACTTTTCGCTCATGTGACGCTTCATCCACCGTCTCGACGTATCTGACCATGCCCTGACGCGGAGAGATATGCCCGGAGTATGTCAGGGGAAGGGAGCCGCCTCCCCCCTCCGGATCGTTCTTCTCCCGCAGCGTAAGTCTGTCGAACATGAGCGAGTACCGGACATGCACGCGCCTCTCGATGATCTTTCCTGAGCCTGTCGTGCTGCGGTGGTAGGTCCACCAGACGCCGAGATACTTACGGCGTCCCGACGTGCGCATGTAATTGATCAAAATGTAAAGCTGACGTGCGACCAGAGGGACAAGACCAAGTAGGAAGCCGACTAGGACTTCGGGCCAGTCGATCCCAACCAATTTGACACCTCCGCACGGGCCCAGCGTCTGCCTTGGTTTTCAAGGTAAGGGTGCGGAGCAACACCTACTGTCAGACCGACCTAACGTCAAGTAGATATTGACGGCCATGCCCAGCCATGAGACTGCCCGAAACAGCGCGAGGCAGCGGCACGCGGCGAGGCTGTGGCGGGGATGCGGCGCGAGCATCACGGGCAGGCCCCCGCCTGCCGGCAACGCCGGCCCGAGGGGTCGCAGAGGCTCCGGGGTCAAGGGCGGCCCGCAGGGCCGTCGCGCAGCGATGCGTAGCACCCTTGAGGTCGGAGGGGCGGCCCCGCATCCTTCGCGACGCATCCTCGCCACAGCCGGCAGCGAGTCGCCCTGCGGCGCGGCGGTGCGACGGCCGTCGCGGCCCGGCTGCCGGTCCACGAACCTCATCCACCTTCGAACGCAATCGTCTACGGCGGCCCCTTGGGCTTCCCGCTTCCGCGCCAGCCGCCGGGCGTGTTGCGTGACCGGAGCCGGAGCGCCAGCGGAGCGACGGACGCGCGCCCAGGCGGCGGCGCGTGCGGCCCGTTGCGGGCCGCCTTGATAGACGTACAGAAGTCCTCCCACGCCGGCCGGCAGCCGGCTGTCCCGCCCCGGCCCGAGGGGTTACGGCGGGTTGACGTGTCGGTACCCGGTGCTACTCTGGCGCTCGTCGAGCACGCTGGCGCGGCCTTCCTGCCGGATCGCTGGACTCGACGTCGGAGATGCCGAGCGGCCTTCCTGTCGCTGATGCGGGGCACGTCCCGCAGGCTCTCGATCGCACCGGCCGCTATGCCGGTTCCCGAATCCGCTGAGCGGCCCAGCGCGGTCTTCCCTGCCGTCCACGATGGCTCCGGATTCGCACATGTCCACGGGTGGGGGCAGCCTGCGGCAACCCGTCGGGTGCCGATATCCCAGGCTTCCCACCCGTGCCGGCCATCATCACCGAGTCCACGAGCGTGAAAGGACATGACCCATCGGCGGGAAGTGGCACGACCACGATTCCGCCCTCCGGCGTCAGCCGCCCTCTCGGCGGTGCCAGGAGGCACGACGAACACCACCAGCGGACAGGCGTCCACGGCTGGTGGTGCTTCGTCTCCCGTCCCTGCCACCCCCTGATGAGGAGACAGCCGTGTCCACCCCGCTCACCCTCTACTGGCCCGGTCTCGCCGTCGGCCGTGACGCCCAGGTCCTGCACCGCGCTGCCTCGCCGGGGTTCTCCGGCTGGCTGGAGCACACCCGCCCCGCCGGCGGCTGTGCTCGCCCGATCCGCCTCGTCGGCACCATCGCCGCCGTCGACCGCGCCACCGGCCGGATCACCGGCCAGCTGCACACTGCCGAGCTGCCTGACCGGGCGCTCTACAAGGCGTGCGGCAACCGCCGCGAATCGGTGTGCCCGGACTGCGCCTGGGTCTACCAGGGCGACGCCTACCAAGTCGTCTGTCGCGGTCTGACCGGCGGCAAGGGCATCCCCGCCTCGGTCGGCCGGCACCCGGTCGTCTTCGCCACCTTCACCGCCCCGTCCTTCGGCCCGGTCCACCACCGCCACGTCCCCCGCCACACCTGCCGCAACCGGCAACGCTGTGACTGCCGCCCCGCCCCCTGCCACGCCCGCAGCAACGCCCGAACCTGCCCACACGGACAGCCCTCGGCGTGCTTCGCCCGCCACGACCCCGACGATCCGCGGCTCGGCCAGCCGTTGTGCCTGGACTGCTACGACCACGCCCACCAGGTCGTCTGGAACCACTTCTCCGGCGAGCTGTGGCGACGCACCAAACAGGCCGCCGAACGCCACGTCGGCGCAACGTGCCGTCGACGCGGCATTCCGAAGGTCGGCATCGTCACCGCCTCCGGCAAGGTCCGCTGGATGCCGCCCGTGCGGGTGTCCCACGGCAAGGTCGCCGAAATGCAACGCCGGGGAGCGGTGCACTTCCACGTCCTGTTGCGCCTGGACGGCGTTGACCCCGACGACCCGGACGCCCTCGTACCGCCACCGGACGGCATCACCGTCGACGACCTGGAAGACGCGATCCACGCCGCCGCCCGGCAGATCACCGTCACCACACCCCCACACCCCGACCAGCCGCAGGGGTGGCTGATCGCCTGGGGCGAGCAGGTCGACGTCAAACGCATCAACAGCAGCGACGGCGAGCTGACCGACGGCAAGGTCGCCGCCTACCTCGCCAAGTACGCCACCAAGGCCACCGAAGCCACCGGCCACTCCTCCACCCGACTCACCACGGCCACGATCGACGACTACGCCGACCCCGGAGGCGACCACGTCGCCCGCCTCATCGACGCCTGCTGGCACCTCGGCCGCCCCACCCACACCGATGTGACCGGCGGCGCCGCAACCGGCGACCACCGTCAAGCCAGCCTTGACACCAAACCGAACGCTTACACCGGACTGCGGCACTGGGCGCACATGCTCGGCTTCGGCGGCCACTTCCTTACCAAGGCCCGCCGCTACTCCGTCACCTTCGGCCAGCTCCGCGACTCCCGCGCCACCTACCGCCGCACTGAGGACGACGGAGCCACCGAAACGATCACCGTCGGCACTCTTACCTACATCGGGTCCGGCTGGCTCTCCGACGGAGACGCCCTGCTCGCCAACACCGCCGCGAGGCAGTGACGGGAGAGCAGCCGTGTCGGCCGGGAAGAACTTGCCCACGAAGCCTGGCTCACCGGAGCCGCCGCATGAGCCACGACCTCCGCCCCCGCTGGTACTCGCCGGCCGAGGTCGCCGTGCTGCTGGGCTTCGGCATCTCCAAGGTCAAGATGAAGATCGCCACCGGCGAGCTGCGCTCCATCAAGGACGGCAAATACCGCCGCATCCTCCCCGAATGGCTTGACGAGTACATCCGTGAACAGGTCGAGCGGCAGGAGGCTGCCTGATGCCTGGACGCGTAAGGGCCAACGGCGAAGGCTCGATCTTCCCGTACCGGAACGGCTTCGCCGCGTACGTCTGGGTCGAGAAGCCGGACGGCAAGCGGGGCCGGAAGTGGGTCTACGGCAAAACCCGCGAGGAGGTCCACGACAAGTGGATCAAGCTGCACGGTCAGGCCAAGGCCGGTCCGGTGGCGACGCGCTCCCCGACGGTGGGGGAGTACGCCGGCTACTGGCTGCGCGAGATCGTCAAGCCGAACCTGGCCCCCGGCAGCTACGTCACCTACGAGGTGGTGATCCGGCTCTACCTCGTGCCGGGGCTGGGTCGGAAGCGCCTCGACAAGCTCCGGGTCAGCGACGTGCAGACCTGGATCAACGAGGTCGGGCGGACCTGCCAGTGCTGCGCCCAGGGCAAGGACGAGCGGCGCAAGCCCGCCCAGCGTCGCTGCTGTGCCCTTGGCCGCTGCTGCCGGGATTTACCCTCGCCGACGAGCGTCACGCACCTGCGGACCGTCCTCCGGACACTGCTGTCCCAGGCGATCACCGAAGGGCTGATCACCCGCAACGTTGCTTCACTGGTGAAGCTGCCGCCGGTGCGCAAGCGCAAGCGGAAGGCGTGGACAAGCGACGAGGCGCGACGCTTCCTGGAGTCGGCCCGCGCCGACGACGATCCGCTGTACGCCGCGTACGTCCTAGTCCTGGCGCTCGGTCTGCGCAAAGGCGAGATGCTGGGGCTCACCTGGGCAGACGTCGACCTCGACGCGGGGGAGTTGACCATCGATCGGCAACTCCAACGCGTCGGTGCCGAGCTGCTGCACCGGGAGACGAAGACGGCTGCCTCGGACGCCACCCTGCCGCTGCCGGACATCTGCACTGTGGCGCTCGACCGCCGCCGCACCGCGCAGACTGCCGCCCGGGACGCCGCCGGTCCGGCCTGGCAGCCCTCAGACCTGATCTTCACCACCCGCTACGGGCGGCCAGTCGAGCCGCGCAACTTCAACCGCTTCTGGGACCGGCGCTGTGACGCGGCCGGAGTCCGGCGGATCACCGTCAGGGATGCCCGGCGGACCTGCGCCTCGCTCCTGGCGGACCTGGACGTGCACCCCCGGGTGGCGATGCAGATCCTTCGGCACGCGCAATTCGCCATCACCATGGAGATCTACACGGTGGTGTCCTCGGCGGCCACCCGCGACGCCCTCAAGCGGCTCGGCAGCGCGCTGGACCGGTAAGGCGCTACTGCTGTACTTCGCTGCTGTATAGGCCCTCAACACAACAAAAGCGGCCCTGTAGAGGGCCGCTGAGCTGGAACGGAGTGGGCCGCCAGGGACTCGAACCCTGAACCTATGGATTAAAAGTGAGCAGGGCCCCGTGCCGCCCGGTGATGGGCGATGACGGGGCCCTGCGTTTCGCCTGCTAACTGGCTATGCGGTGTGCCGGATCATGACGGCCCTGCCGTGACCATCTCGGCGGGTCCGTGGCCAGTCTGTGACCACCTGACGCCCTACTCGGTGGCTGGCGCCGGCGTGGCATCTGGTCGCTTCGGCAGCTTCGCGCCGGGCAGCCGTAGGTACCACCGCATGAACTCCCGGATGAGCGACGACCTGTCGGCGCCCTGGCTCTTGGCCGCCACCCCGAACCGCTCCCACTCGTCGAGGTCGACCCGTACGGGTCGTGTCGGCGTGCCTCTGGTCGGTGCCATGTCGCGCTCTCCTGTCATCGAAGTTGACCAAAGGCTATCCCCTTGCGGTGTAGCTACACAAGCGGCTAGGGTGTAGCTACACCCAAGAGCGACGGAGGGGCAGACATGAAGGTCACCGCCAAGGCGAACACCAGCGAGAAGGACATCGAGAAGGCCGTCCGGATCGCCCAGCGGGTCAAGTCCCTGCCCGCCGATTCGCCGGTCCTGGCGGGGCTGAACCGGCAGTACGACGACCTGGTCGACCGGATCGGCTACGACCCCATCAGCTGAACCACCGGGGGCCGGGCAACCGGCCCCCACCGACCGACCCACAACACCAAAGCGGGCCCGGCAGGTGTGCAACCACCTGTTGCCCGGGCCCTTGATCGCCCCAGGAGGCGACCCGTGAGCATCATTGCATCCGCACCCGTCCCCGCCGACCGCCGCCTCATCGACGCCGACACCGTCAACCTGACCGCCCCGGCCGTCGGCCGGTTCCCGGTCAACCCGCCGTACCGGGCGGCCGTCGACCGCGACCTCTGCCCGACCTGGTGCACGCAGGACCACAGCGACGACGGCGAGGAGCGCCTGCACTCCTCGGCCGCCGTCGAGGTGCGCGTCGGTCACGGCGTCGACCTGCTCGACACCCTCACCGTCACGGTCGCCGTCGACGCCTTCGAGTCCCCGGGCCTGCCGGGCGGGATCGACCCCGCTTCCATCTACCTGTCCGCCGTGGCGGACAAGTGCGCCGAGGCGCAGGCGACGGGCAACCTGACCGCCGAGCAGGCCGAGCAGCTCGCCGCCGCGCTGCTCGCCGCCGCGCGCACGGCCCGTCAGGCCCGCTCCTGATGGCCGCCCGCATCAACCGCCTGGTCGTGCGCACCGTTCTGGTGTGCACGGCCCTGGCCGGGCTCGCCGCGATGCAGAACCACCACGACAAGCCGTGCACCGGCGACCAGGTCGGCGCGGCCGGTATGTGCGTGTCGACGAGCTGGGCCGCGCGGTGAACCGCCGGATGGTGTGGGCCGGTTGCGGCCAGCCGGCGGCGGTCCGCATCGAGGTGTACTCGGCGGCGTACGGGCTGATGCACGGCTCGCTCGACGCCTCGGTCTACTGCTGCGCCCGCCACGAGCAGGGTGCCACGGCCGCGATCCACGCGGCGGGCCTGACCCCGTACCGGGCGGGTGCCCCGCTTCACCTGAGCCGCACGTGCGGCTTCGTCTACCGCTACCCGACCGCTCGGGAGTCCTGATGACCTCGACCCACTACGTCCTGATGATCCTCGGCGGTGGCGGCGGCACGCTGCTGCTGGTGGCCGCCATCGCCCGCGGCCTGGTGCACCGCCACGGCGACCCGGCCGCCGCCGAGAAGTACCTGACCTGGTTTCGCGCCGAGCGCGCCGCCGAGCAGGCCGAGGAGGCGCGGCGCCAGGCCGCCTTGCTGTCGGAGGCCGCCAGTCGAATGCGCCCCGCTCAGCAGCGGTGGATGGAGCAGCGCGGCATCACCGCCCCGAAGGAGCTGACCCGATGACTGCCCCGACCATCAACGGCACCCGCTACCCGCAGCCCGTCGACGAGCTGCTGCCGGCCGCGCGCGAGCTGGCCAAGGAGCTGGGTGAGCTGCCGAGCCGCAACCGGCTCATGACCGAGTTCCGCATCGGCGCACCGAAGGCGACCGAGCTGCGCTCGCTGCTGGCGATCTGGATGGACGACAACCCGGCCGAGCAGACGCCGGACCCGCTTCCGGTCCCGGCCGCACCCGAGTCCGCGCCGCCCGTCGTACCGGACCCGGCCCCTGCTCCGGCGGCCCCGGTCGTCGAGCCGGTCGAGCAGGTCACGGCCCCCGGTCACCCGGGCACGACGGCCGACGACAAGCCGCGCCGACGGGCGGCCGTGTGGCCGGTGGTGCTGCTCGCGCTCCCCGCGTTCGTGGCCATCTGGTCCGGCTGGGTCGGGCTCGGCGGACTCACCGGGTTCGGTGTGGTGCACCCGCTGCCCGGCATCGCCGACTCGGTGAGCCTGAACACCGCGATCACCCTCCCGATCGGCGTGGAGACGTACGGGGCGTACGCCCTGTACGTGTGGCTGTCCGGGCGGGTGCCGGACCGGGCACGCACGTTTGCGAAGTGGTCGGCCATCGGCTCACTGGTCGTCGGGGCGCTCGGCCAGGTCGCGTACCACCTGCTCGTCGCGGCCGGGTGGACGTCCGCCCCGTGGTGGATCACCACGCTCGTGTCCTGTCTGCCGGTGGCCGTGCTCGGCATGGGCGCCGCGCTGGCGCACCTCGTGCGAGAGGAGGTGACCGAGTGAGCGCCCTCACCGCGATCCTCGCGGCCGTGTCCGTGGCGGCCCTCCTGACCGGGCACACCACCACCGCGATCGTCACCGGCATCGGTGCGGCAGCGGCCAGTGTCGCCTTCCACGTTCGCCGTCACCGGGCCAGCCGGTCCGAGTAGCCAGCGCGGGCCCCGGCCTCAGCACTCGACGCCCGGCCGGGGCCCGCATCCCCACCAAGGAGGAAAGATCAGCATGACAGAGCCCATCCACAGCGACGACCTGGAGCCGGTCGTCCCCGCCCCGCGCCGGGGCGCACCGGAGTTCTTCGAGCCCCACGGCGAGCAGCTCGCCATCGAGGCCGGCCGGGAGGACGGGCCGCCGGTCGACCCGCCCCGCACGTCCACCACGTTCGCCGACATCACGAGCCGCTACTCCGGCGACCGCAAGCCGATCGTGCCGGCGTCGCTGCGCTCGAAGGCTGGCCGCCACGCCCTGATGGTCGAGGCGGTGTCGTTCCTGACGTACTCGCTGGCCATCCACGCCACCCGCAGCCCGAAGTACGCCGTCAAGACGGCCTGGTACGCGCCGATCGGCATGTTCCGGCTCACCGGCAAGGGCATCTACTGGTGCCTGGATCTGGAGGGGTTCGGCATCCGGCAGGACGCCGCGAGCCGCAACAACGTGGCCGACTACCTGGCGTTGTCCCGGCAGCGGGACCGCCGCGTCGGCGCCCGCGCCTGGCTCGCGGTGCCGGTGGTGCTGCTGCTGGTCGTGCTGGCCGGGCTGCTGGTGTTCGTCGCCCCCTGGTGGGCGCAGGCCCTCGCCGCGGCGGTGCTGGTGCCGCTGCTGGCGCACGTCGGCCGGCCGATCGACTCCCCGATCGTGGATCGGGTGTTCAACGCCGAGCGGTTCATCCGGCTCACCGCCGGGCTGACCCGGGCGGCGATCATGGCCTGCAACGTCAAGGGCATCAAGGACGCCAAGGACGTGAAGTTCGTCCGCGACATCTACCGCGCCGGACCTGGGCATGAGGCGCTGGTGCTGCTGCCCGCCGGGGTGCTGGCCACCGACGTCATCGACGAGCGGGACCGTCTCGCGTCGGGGTTCCGGCTGCCGAAGTCGCAGGTGTGGCCGTCGACCGTGGAGGGCGAGCACCCGGGCGTGCTGTCCATCTGGGTGGCCGACAAGCCGGTCAGCAGCATGAAGGCCCCCGCCTGGCCGCTGCTGGAGGACGGCACCTTCGACTACTTCACCGGCACGTTCGTCTACGGCCACGACGAGCGGATGCGCCCGGTGCAGTACAGCCTCGCGGAGAAGAACAGCCTGTTCGCGGGCATCCCCGGCTCGGGGAAGACCCTCGCCGCTCGGGTGGTGCTGCTCGCCGCCGTCCTGGACCCGCTGGTCGTGCCCGTGGTCTTCGACTTCAAGGGCTCCGGTGACGTCGACTGCTTCGAGCCGTTGTGCCCCGAGGGCCTGTACGGCTCGGGTGCCGACGAGGTGACCAAGGCCAACGGCCTGGCCGCGCTGGAGTGGCTGCTGACCGAGTGCGACGAGCGCGCGCCGCTGGTCCGCAAGTACGCCGGCCAGGGCATGAACACCGTCAACAAGGTCAACCGGCGGATGGCCGAGCACGACGCCCGCCTCCGGCCACTGGTGGCGTTCTTCGACGAGCTGCAAGAGCTGCTGACCGACCCGAACCACGGCAAGCGCGCGAAGTTCCTGCTCACCAGCATCATCAAGCGCGGCCGGGCGCTGGGCATCCACGTCATCTTCGCCACGCAGCGCATCGACAAGGAGAGCGTGCCGCGGGGCATCAGCTCCAACATCGCGCTGCGCACCTGCCTGGCGGTCACCTCCCACACCGAGACGGACCTGGTGCTCGGCACCGGCAGCTACGCCCGCGGCGCCCGCCCCACCGAGTTCGAGCCCGGCGACTCGACCGGGCCGAAGGATTCCGGCTGGGGCTACCGGGCCGGTGCCGGACCGACCCGGCCGTGCCGGTCGTCGTACGTGGACAACCCCGCCGCCGAGCGGGTCGTGCAGCGCGCCATCGAGATGCGCCGCGGCGAGCAGCCCGTCGAGGTGCCGCGCATCGCGCTGCGGAACCTGCTCGCCGACGTCCGCCAGGTGTGGCATGAGGGCGAGGAAGCCATCTGGTCGGAGCTGATCGTGCCGCGCCTCCAGGCCCTCGACCCCGAGGCGTACGGCGACCTGACCGTCGAGGTGTTCGGCGCGTGGATGGCCCGCGCCGGCGTGAAGACCGAGAAGATCGGCCGCCGCATCGACGGCAAGGCGACCACCCGCGCCGGGGTGAAACTGGCCGCCCTTGAGTCCCGCATCGCCGAGCGCAACGCCGAAACCGTGGCCGGTACGGACCTCGCCGAGACCGACTCCTGATAGCCCCGGTGAGGGCTAACGCTAGCCCCTGCGCTAGCCCGGCTGAGCAGGGAAAACACCGCTAGCCCTCACCGGTCCCCGATCCCCGAAAACGGCCCCTGGAGGCGTTGTGAGAGGCGCACTGACCGCTAGCGCTATCGGCCTGGCCCTCGTCGTGATCTACGTCGTGCGGGTCGCTCTGTTCCCGCTCGCTGACTGCTGGTGCTGCAAGGGCGAGGGCGTGCACCGGTCCGCATCCAACCGGAAGCACTCCCGGCCGTGCTGGTGGTGCAAGCGCACCGGGAAGCGGTGGCGCATCGGCCGCCGGATCTGGAACAGGGCCCGGCGACGAGCCCGCGAGGCCCGCTGACCTGTCGCCGAGCCGACGAAACGGGCTGCCGCGTTGATCGACGGCGGTACGTTGCCGGGATGACCCGAGCACGTACCGCCGTCGCGCTGTCCGCCGCTCTGCTGCTCGCCCTCGCCGGGTGCGGCACCGAAGACGACAGCGGGACCGCCGCCCCGTCCGGCCCGGCCGGGTCGACGCAGCCGGCACCGAAGGCGACCGCCGACCCGTACGACGTGTACCTGAAGCTGGCACCGAAGGACGCGCCGAAGATCAGCCGGGAGGATGCTCAGGCCCGCGCGCTGCTCGGCTGCGGCCAGAAGTGGGCGCCGGGCACGGTAGACGCGGCGCTGGCGGAGGCGTACGCGGATCTGTGCAAGCAGAGCCGGTAAGACCGCCCGGGGACAGCGAACGGCCCGCCAGGGGTGATCCTGGCGGGCCGTAGCGCGTCTCCAGTCGGGTGTTACGTGTTGCTGCCGATGACCCGCTGCACGTCGCCGCCCAGCCCGGCGATGTTCTCCCGGAGCACGACGACCAGGTCCTTGCCGCGGGCCACCAGCTCGCCGGTGAGCCGTACCTCCGCGCGCCCACCACCGCCGCCGGCGGCCGTCCCGCCGGTCAGGGGCTGCACGGTGGCGCCGCGGCCCAGGTGCACCAGCTCGGGACCGGCCTCGCCGACGATCGCCATACCGGCGCCGAGGATGTGCCCGCCCTTGGCCAGCATCGGCAGGCGCGGGGCGCTGATGCTGTTACCGCCGATCCCGGGCACCCAGCCCGGCACCGACCAGGACAGCCGTCCGACGGTGTTGTTCCATGCCCGCGCGACCGCGTTGAACCCGGCCCGGAACGGGGCCGAGACGACCGACGCGACGTTGGCCAGCCCGCGCCGCAGTCGGCCCGGCAGTCCGGTGAACCATCCGACGAGGTCACCGACCTTGTCCCTGATCCACCGGCCGGCGGAGGCAATGCCGGACAGGACAGCGCCCCAGAAGCCGGAGAAGACCGCCCACCACTTCTGGAAGACGGCCACCACGAAGCCGCTGACGTGCTCCCACAGGCCGATGAAGAACTTGCGGAACGCCTCGCTGTTCGTCCAGAGCAGGTAGATCCCGGCGACCAGGGCGAGCACGGCCAGGATGACCAGGCCGACCGGGTTGGCGTACATGGCGGCGTTGAACAGCCACTGCGCCGCGGCGGCGCCCTTGGTGATGCCCGTCGAGATGAGCTGCACGGCGTTCCATGCGGCCATCGCGGCGTTCACCGACCAGACCGTGACGGCCAGGCCGGCGAGCACGCCCGCGACGGTGAGCAGCGTGCCGGAGTTCTCCGACGCCCACGTCCCGACCCGCTCCAGGGTGGGGATGGCCTGGCCGAGCTTCTCCACGAGGGCCTGTTGCGCCTTGCGCTTGAAGGACTCCAGCCGCTGGCTCGCGGTCTGCTCCAGCGCCTTGCCGGCCCGGTCGGTCGCGCCGGCCAGGTTGCCCATCCCGGCGACGGCGGCCGACGGGTCCAGGGCGTACAGGGCGTCACCGAGGTCTTCGGCTTTCGCGCCGAACAGGGCGACGGCGGCGGCCCGCTTCTCCACCGGATCCTTCATCGCCTTGAGGCGGTCGATGACCAGCTTCATCGCCTTGTCCGCCTCGGGGCCGCCCTTGGCGAAGGTGGCGGTCATGGCCTTCGCGTCGAGGTTCAGGGCCTTGAAGGCGTCGGCGCTCTGCTTGGTGCCGTCCTGCGACCGGATCGCGAATTCCTTGATCGCGTCGGCGGCGGTGTCGAGGTCGCGGGCGCCGGCCTTGGCGGCCTGGGCCAGCATGCCCATCGCCTTCGGCCCCGAGATGCCCACCTCCCGGAACTGCGTGGAGTACTCGGTGAAGGTGTCGAGCAGGTCGCCGGCCTGGTCGCCGGTGACCTGCATGCCGCGGGTCAGCACGTCGAACGCCTCTGTGGCGTTGCGGGCCAGCCCGGTGCGGACCATCTGCCCGGCCGCGCGGGCGGCCTGCGTCACGTCCAGGTCGAACGTGGTCGCCAGGGTCTGCGCCTTGACCGTCAGGTCTTCGATCACGGCCGCGTCGGCGTTCTTCGGCAGCAGCCCTGCTTGCATCACCGAGCGGGCCGCGGTCATCGCGTCGGCGGCGGACTGCCCGAAACCGCGGCCGTAGACGCGGCCGGCGGCCTCGCCGAGCTGCTGCGCGAGCACCGGATCGCCGACCTGGGCTGTGAGTTTCGCGCGGGCGGCTTGCAGGTCCAGGCCGCCGAGCAGCCCCGCGCCGATACCGGCGGCCATCGCGGCACCGACCACGGGCGCGTACTCGCGGGCTCTCCCGCCGACGGCCTCCAGCTTGCCCCGGACGCCCTTCATCGTCTTGTCGAGGTGCGTGTCGTCGCCCTTGAAGATGACCGCGAGTTCACCGAGCTTGAGCGCCACGGCGGGCACCTCCCTTGCGCTGCCAGGCGGCCAGCTCGGGGCCGAGCAGCCCGTCATGGGCCGGACAGTCGGCCTTGTGGGGGAACGGCATGTGCGCGGTGCCCTGCTCGGCTGCCGCGTCCTGCACGGCGGTCGGAGCGGGCCGTACGGCGCCGCACGGGCAGCGGCCGAGGGTGCCGGCCACCCGGCGCCGCCGCAGCCCTTCAGCGAGGGCGGGGGTGGCGTCGGCGGGGATGACGGGCAGCTCGGTGACCGCCGCCCGGCCGTTGACGGTGACCGGCACCGACTCCATGCGCAGCGTCCGCATGAGCGTCACGGCAGCCGGGTGAAGTTGTCGCCCGGCTGCGGGTCCACCGCGCCGTCCCGGAGCTGGCTGCCCTGACGGAGCACCCCGTCGGCCTTCATCGCGGCCACCGCGTCCGTGTACGCCTGGGGTGCCGACGCGGCGGTGGAGACGGTGTAGCCGGCCATGGTTTCGGCGTAGCGGACGAACGGGTGGTTGTCGGCCACGTACGCCTCGCCGTTGACGAACCACGCCGGCTGGCCGCCGAGGGGCTCGCTGGTGTTGGTGGGGCCGTTGACGTAGGCGCCGGGGGCGCTGGCGGTGATCTTCTTCATGCCGGCTGCTCCTCCGAGTCGGTAGCGGGCTGGACCTCGGCGACGGTGGGGAAGACACGTGCGGTGGAGGACAGCGCTGTCGACGGGGACAGCTCGGTCAGGTCCGCACCAGTCACCTCAACCACCCGCCCCAGAGCGGCCGCGAGAACGGCCCCGCTACGCACATCCGTCAGGTAGTAGGGGCTGGCGTCCTCGGGGGTGACCGTGACGCTGGCCGGCCCCGCCAGGCCGCCCGCGGCGGCGTTGTGAACGCCGGCCGCGCGCAGCTCTTCCCGCTCGCCGTGCTGCTCGGCAGCGGCGACCGCCGCGGCGGCGCGGCTAGCGACGGCGCGGACCTGCCGGGAGCGCTGGTCGGCCAGCTCCCACAGCCGGGCCAGGGCGGTCACCGCCTCGGCGAAGGCGTCCACAACCGTCTGGTCGGCGGCGGTGTCGACCGCGCGGGCGAGTTCGCCCACCTTCTCGTATTCGGCGGCCCGTTCGTCGTGCTCGCGGCGCTCGGCAGCGCGGCGGGCGGCGTCGACACGCAGCCGGGCGAACTCCACCACCTGGCGGGCGTCGGCCAGCTCGGCGGGCTGCACGCCCGGGTCGCCGTCGCGTACCCGCTCTTCGAGGGCGGCGAGGAGCTGCTGCGCCTGGCCGAGTTCGTCGAGGGCGGCCTGCACCTCGGGGCGGCCGAAGTCGCGCGGGTCGGTGCCCGCGCTGGCGGTCGTGGCGGTGGCGGTCATGCTGCGTCGCCTCCGGTGCTGGTCTTCGGGTCGGCGTTCTTGTGCCAGTCGGCGTAGTCCGGGCCGAACAGGTTCTTCTTGATCTCGGTCTTCCGCTGCTCGACCTCGGGGGCCTGGCGTTCCAACTTGGCGGCGATGGCGTTCTGCAGGGCTTCCAAACTCATGGGTTCCTCCGGTGTCGGTAGCGGTCGAGGTCGGCCGCGTCGATGAGCCAGGCCCGGCGGCCGGCCCGGCGGGCGCTCACTCCACCGGACCGGCACAGCCGGCGCACGTGCTGCGGGCTGCACTCCAGGAGGGCTGCCGCGTCGTCCGTGCTGATCTCCACGATGCGGCCGGCGGGGTTCGGGGTTTCGGTAGCGAACCTGTCGGCGGCCTGGTCGTGGTGGTGCTCGCCGCGGGCGAGGGCGTAGAGCAGCGCGCGGAGGGCAGCGGTGGGCGCGCCGCCGTCGGTGCGGACGTGCTGGGCCAGGTCGACCACGAGGATGCGGCGTACCGCGCCGGCCAGGTGCGCGGGCACGACAACGGACCCGTCGGGTAGCTCGACGGGTCCGGGTCGGGCGGCACCTGGGGGCAACGGCTACTCGGCCGCGCTGCGCTGCTCGCGCCAGCGGAGGGTGTGCAGGGCTTGGGTGGCGCGCTTGTGCCTGCGGTCGAGGTAGGCCAGGGCCTGCGCGTCGCGCCGGTGGGTGGCCACGCTCATGGACCGCTCCAGCCGGCGGATCTCCCGCTCGGCGGAGGACAGGCCACGCATCCGGCGGGGGAAGTCGTAGACCAAGGTCTTACTCACGGCGCTCCTTCGGGTGCTGATCTGTGGATTTGTTATCCACAGTGCGGGTTGTTTTCCCTGCTCAAGGGCGGGGTGGTCACGGCGTGGTCACCGATCCGGGCGGCCGGATCGGGGTTCAGCCGGGCGTGCGCACGTTCGAGCTGCCGCGTGAGCCGGGGCATCCGGCGCTGGAGGTCGGCGGCGGCCCGCCGGGCACGGCCCGAGGACTCGTCCGCCCGGACCACGGCGGCGCGGACGTACGCGGCGACCTCGCGGGCCAGCTCGGCGCCGGCCTGCCGGGCGGACGGGTCAGCGTCGCGGGCGAGCCGGGTCAGTGCGGCACCGAGAGCGCGGGTGGCGGTCACCAGCTCGTCCCGGTGCTCGTACCCGCACTCCCGACCGGCCCGGCGGACAGGTGCCGCGGTTGGCGCGTCTTGTGGGTTGGCCGGTTGGCTGTCCGGACTCGGCACGGTGGCCTCCTCTCGTATGCGTACAGACATGCGCGCGGCGCGAGGAACCGAGGACGGGGGCAGGGGCTCCTTCGCCATCACTGCCGCTCTTTTCCGCAGCTCAGGCACCGGTAGCCGGGCGGTGGCGATCCGAGGCAGGCGTCGCAGCGCGCTGGCTCGGTGAGGTTCCAGGGCTCGGCGTCGAGTACCCGCGCGATGGCGACCAGTTCGTCGACGTCTACTCGGCGCTCGCCGCGCTCGATCCGGCGTAGGGCCAGGATGGGCAGCGGGTGGCCGATGTCGGTGAGGCGCTTGACCATCTCGGTGTACGTCATCCGCCGCTGGGTCCGGATACGGCGGATGGATGCTGCGACGTTGGCGGCCAAGGGCCCGAGGGTGACGCGCTTCTCTGCCATGATCGTTACTTCTCCTCGGGAATGGTTTGCTCGGGCGGGTTCCACCCGGCGTTGAGCAGTTCGCCGACGATGCGGCGGGCGACGGCGTCGTCGGTGAGCGGCAGGAGGTAGCCGGGATAGGCGTCGGGGTCGGTAGCCCGACTCCCGAGCACTTCCGCCTGCACTTCGAGCTGTGCGCGGGCAAGCCGGACGGCCCACTCGATGGGGGAGATGCCGGCGGCGTAGGCGGCGTGGCCGAGTGAGGAGCGGTCGTCCATGTCAGGCCACCGGGGCGACACGTCGGCGGTCCGGGCCGTCGAGGACGACCCGGGTGCAGCTCTGGGCCAGGCGGGAGGCGATCCGGTCGCCGAGCACGTCTCGGAGCTGGTCGGGCGGCAGGTTGCTGGTGAAGATGCTGGGCCGCATGTCGAGGTACCGGCCGTCGATGAGCCGGTACGTGATCTCTTCGACCCACTCGGATCCCTTGGCGATGCCGAGGTCGTCGACGAGCAGGATGCTGGCCTGCCGGTATCGGGCTAGGTCGGCTTCCATGTCGGCGCCGGGGCGGGGTCGGAGGCTGGCGAAGAGGTCGGCGTAGGTGGTGGCGATCCAGTCGCGGCCGGCCATTTCGGGGGCGAGGGCGCGGAGGGCGCCGTACGCCTGGTGGGTCTTGCCGGTGCCGACGGGGCCGACCAGCAGCAGTGAGGGCGCGTCCTCGGGGTCGGCGGCGGCCCGGTCGATCCAGGCGAGGACGTCGGGGTGGTCGGCTTGGGCGTCGCGGAAGCGGCGGGGGAAGCGGCGTGCGCAGTCCTGGCGCACGCGCTCGGCCCGCATTTCCGCTCGGGCGTGCGGGTCGGCGGCCTTCCGCTCCCCGGCGCAGGGGCCGCAGTAGGCGGCTGGGTTGCCGGGGTGGTCGGGGCACTCGCCGGGCTTGGCCTCGGGCAAGGGCGCGACCGGTGTGGGTCGGCTGCGGGGCAGCAGGACACCGAGGCGGGCGGGCTCTGGCATCAGAGGCTCCCTTGGTAGTACGCGGCCCGGTCGGGGTCGCGGTAGGTCTGGTGGCCGTTGGGCCGGGGGGTGCCGTTGCTGCGGCTACTGCCGCCGCGCTCGGTCTTCCACTTCTGCTGGTTGCCGAGCCACTTGCGCCAGGCGGCGACCCAGTCGCGCTTGATGGCCTTGGCGCCGTTCTCCGCTCGCCAGTGGTCGAGGAACAGCGCGGTCTCGATCGCGATGTCCACGTCGGGGGCGTGCTCTCTCCACCACGTACGCATGGCGGGGGTGACCGCGAAGTCCTCGGGTACGCGGGTGCCGCGCTGGCTTGGTGCCTTCGGAGGGTCCTTCGGAGGGTCTAAGAGAGAGGGTCGCGTTCCACTTTCCGAACCGGTCCGGTTCGGATTTCCGAACTGGTCGGGCGGAAAACCGTACTGGTCTGCGCCAGAATCCGTACCGGTTCGGTTATCCGTACCGGTTCCACTTTCCGCACCGGTTCCGATATCCGTACTGGTCCGGGGCGGCAGCGCCAGCCGGTACACCGTGATCTGCTTGTGCCCCGGCCGATGGCCGGCAGGCTCCAGCCAGCCAGCGGCCGTCAGCTCGGCGTGAACCTTCGCCACCGTCTCCCGGGAGCGGATACCCGTCTGAGGCATCAGCCGCTGGTAGACGACCCATGCGCGGTCCCGCTCGGGGAAGTTGCGGGCGTGGTTGCCGTAGCAGAGTGCCGTGATC
Organism: Micromonospora sp. Mcm103; assembly: GCF_024519755.1. Taxonomy (NCBI): domain Bacteria; kingdom Bacillati; phylum Actinomycetota; class Actinomycetes; order Micromonosporales; family Micromonosporaceae; genus Micromonospora; species Micromonospora sp. Mcm103. Next base: position 63,353 of record NZ_JALJRJ010000024.1, on the reverse strand, counting down.
TTCTGGGTGCTCGGCAGCGCGGAGTCCCAGACGGCGTCGATGTAGACCTGATCGGGTGTGAGCGGCGGCCGACGGCTGGCCACCTGCTCGCGGTTCCGTTCAGCGACAAGGCGGCGCAGTCGGTCCGCTCCGGTTTCGGGGCCTGGACCGGTTGGCGTCATCTCAGGCGACCGCCTGGACCTGGTCATTGATGCCGAGGGCCCGCAGGAGGTCCGCCCGGGTGACGCGGTAGCTGTTGCCGATCTTCAGCACCCGGCAGGGGAAGTCACCGCGCTTGGCGAGGTCGTACGCCTTGGTGCGGCCCATACCGAAGGCTCGGGCGGCCACGACCAGATCGAAGGCCACGGGCAGGGCTTCAAGCTCGGGCTGAGTCATCGGGGACGGCATATCAACCACCTAACTCGTCAGATCAACATGCTCGGTAAGCGGACTGATGCCCACTGAGCGACACAGTACGGCGAGGGGTGGCATTAATCAAGGCGACGGGATAGCTTGTCGATGTGACGAATGAACCGGTCGCCGCATGGCCCCTCAGCGAGGTAGCGGCCCAGCAGATCAACCGCCTTCGCCGCTCTGCCGGCCTCACCCGCGAGCAGCTCGCGGCCGCGTGTCAGGCGGTCGGCGGGCCTGAATCCCTGAGCGCCTCAGCCATCGCCAACATCGAGACCGGCAGGCCGGACAAGACGGGTCGCCGCCGGCGAGACCTCACCGTCGAGGAGCTGGTCATCTTCGCCCGCGCGCTCGGCGTGCCGCCCCTGCTGCTGCTCTTCCCGTTCGATCGCTTCCGCGAGGTGGAGGTGCTCCCCGGATCGGTGGTGCCGACCTGGGACGCTGCCCAGTGGTTCGCCGGGCGCGGCCCGTTCCCGTCGAGCATGGACCGGATCGGCGAGTGGCAGGCGCACCAGGACGTCTTCGAGCGGGGTGCGGTGCCGTTCGAGCTCTGGCAGGACCATGCCCGCATCCGCCAGGACTGGAGCACGAAGACCGGGCAGGCGGACCTCGCCCGCCGCCAGGCCGCCAACGCCGACAGCGAGGCGCAGCGGGACTCCCTGCTCAGGGACGCCCGAGGGGCTGAGCTGGACGCCGACCGGCTCGCCAACGCTCTCTGGGAGCTGCGCCGGAGGATGCGCCAGCATGGCGTCCTCACGCCCGAGCTGCCCGAGTCCCTGGCGCACGTCGACACCGACCGGTCACCACTTGAGCAGGCGATCGCTCAGGCGTACGTCGACCCGGCCCGGCCCTGGCGGGCGGAGGAGGAGCGATGAAGGGCAGCGTCTTCAAGCGGTGCCCGTGCGGCGTGACCGGCGTCAACGGCAAGCGTGCGTGCGGCAAGGACCACGGCACCTGGTACTACGTCGCCGAGCTGGGCAAGGACGGCCACGGCAAGCGGCTCCAGCAGAAGAAGGGCGGCTTCGAGCGCCGGGACGACGCCCAGGACGCGCTCACCGCGCTGCTGGCCCGGGTGAAGGTCGGCCAGTACCACCACGACGAGCGGCGCAAGCTCGGCGCGTACCTGGCCGAGTGGATCGACCAGAAGGTGGCCGCCGGGCTGCGGCCGACGACCGAGCGGGCGTACCGGCACCACATCCGGGACTACCTGACCCCGCACCTGGGGCACCTGCGGCTGCGTGACCTGCGGCCCGGCCACGTCAAGGCGATGCTCAGCGCGGTCGCCGCCGGCGGCCCGGACCGGCCGGGGCCGAGCGCGGCCACGCTGCGGCGGATCAAGGCCACGCTCCAGTCGGCGCTCTCGATGGCCGTCGACGACCAGCTCATCACCTACAACCCGGCCAAGCACGTCAAGCTCACGACGGGCGACCGGCCCAAGGTCACCCCGTGGGAGCCGACCGAACTAGGACGGTTCCTGGACTACGTGGCCAGCGACCGGCTCGGTCCGCTGCTGGAGTTCATGGCCCTCACCGGGCTGCGCCGCGGCGAGGCCCTGGGGCTGCGATGGTCGGACGTGGACCTCAACGGCGGCGTGCTGCACGTGCGCCAGCAGCTCGTGACCGTCGGGCACCAGCTCCAGTTCGGCAAGCCGAAGACGGCGGCCGGCGAGGACCGGCGCGTGACGCTCGGCCCGCAGTTGGTGGGCACGCTGCTGGCGCACCGGCTCGCGCAGGATCAGGAGCGGGCGCGCTGGGGCGAGGCGTACGAGGATCACGGCCTGGTCTTCGCCCGGGAGAACGGCACCCCGGTGCACCCGTCGAGCGTGACGAAGCGCTTCCGTGAGCTCTGCCTGGCGGCCGGCGTGCGGGTGGTGCGGCTGCACGACCTTCGGCACGGCGCCGCGTCCCTGATGATCGCCCAGGGCGTGAACCTGTCGGTGGTGTCCAAGCGGCTCGGGCACTCGTCCATCTCGATCACGAACGACACGTACACGCACCTGCTCGCCGATGCCGACCTCGGGGCGGCAGCGGCGACCGAACAGGCGGTGCCTCGATCCGCTCCCCGTGACCAGTCGGTGACCAGTGGGGCGAATCCGCAGGGCACCGTACCGGCTGAGAGCAGCGTTTCCGCTGGTCAGAGTGGTGGGCCGCCCGAGACTCGAACTCGGAACCTATGGATTAAAAGTCCACAGCTCTGCCATTGAGCTAGCGGCCCGCACGGCACAGGTTACCCGAAGCCGATCAGCCCGGCGTGCGTCGCGCATCGACCCTCCGACCACGCCCCCGACACCCCCACCGCGCCGCTTCGGGGCCCTCCGCTGCGTCCGCGGACCGCTACGCTTCGACAATGTCGAGCCGGCGCCGACACGGCCTCAAAGCGGAAGCCGCAGTGGTGCCTGCCGTCGCCCTGGTAGCCCTGCTCGGCCTGGTGGTGCAGTCGGAGGGCATCGACACCACAGCCGAGTTCGTGGCGCTGCCCGTCGTCCTGGCCTCCTCCGGTGCGCTCTACCTGCGCCGGCGATACCCGGTGACTGTGGGCGTCGTGGCGCTCGCCGCTGTCGCCGCGTACGGGGCTCTGCTGCACCGCCCCGGGCCGATCATGCTGGTGTTCGTCCTGGCGCTGTACACGGTCGTCGACGAGGGGTACCTCGCGGTCGCGGTGGGGCTCGGCCTGGCCTCTGTCGTATCGTTCGCCGTCGCCGACAGCTACACCCGGACCGGGGTCAGCGGGAACGGCGCGACGCTGCTGCACGCCGGCTGGCTCGTCGCGGTCATCGTCGGCGTGACCCGTAACCGGCGGGCCTATCTCGCCGAGGTGCAGGCCCGGGTGCTCGCCGCAGAGCAGCGCAAGGAGGAGGAGGCCCGCCACCGGGCCACCGAGGAGCGGCTACGGATCGCCCGCGAGCTGCACGACCTGCTCGGCCACCACCTGTCGCTGATCAGCGTGCAGGCGAGCGCCGCGTTGCACCGGCCCGATCCGGAGCGGTCCGCGGAGGCGCTCACGGTGATCAAGCAGACGAGCCGGGAGACGCTGCGCGAGCTGCGGGCGGCGCTCGGCGTGCTCCGGCAGGAGGGTACGACGCCGAGCCGGCCCGCACCCGGCCTGGACCGCCTCGACGAGCTGGTCACGGGGGCCGGGCGGCGCGGGTTGACGGTGCGTACCGAGGTGACGGAGACCGGGCCGCTCCCGCCGGAGGTGGACCTGTCCGCGTACCGGATCGTCCAGGAGGCGCTCACCAACGTGAGTCGTCACGCGGGCGCGACCTCGGCGGTGGTCCGGGTCGTGCCGGACGGCGACGAGGTGCTGGTGGAGGTGGCGGACGACGGCGCCGGCCCCACGGGCCCGCCCGACACAACGCCCGGGAACGGGATCCTCGGCATGGGCGAGCGGGCCCGGGCGCTGGGCGGCTCGCTCACCACCGGGCCCGGCCCGGACGGCGGTTTCCTGGTGCGGGCCCGCCTTCCGCTGCGGCCCGCGCCGCTGCCGGTCCCGGCGCCACGCGCGGAACTGGGGGAGAAGACATGATCCGGTTGCTGCTCGCCGACGACCAGACTTTGGTACGCGCGGGCTTCCGCTCCATCCTCGACGGCGAGGACGGCATCGAGGTGGTCGGTGAGGCCGCAGACGGCGCCACGGCGGTACGGCTGACGCGGGAACTACGGCCGGACGTCGTCCTCATGGACATCCGGATGCCGCTGCTGGACGGGCTGGCCGCCACCCGGGAGATCGTCGCCGGCACCGCCGCCCGGGTGATCATCCTGACCACCTTCGACCTGGACGACTACGTCTACGGCGCGTTGCGGGCCGGCGCGAGTGGCTTCCTGGTCAAGGACACCGAGCCGGCGGAGCTGATCCACGGCGTACGGGTGGTGGCGCGGGGCGACGCGTTGATCGCCCCGGCCGTCACGCGCCGGCTGATCGCCGAGTTCGCCGCCCGCACCCGGCATCCGGACCCGGGCCCCCGGCTGAACGCGCTCACCGAGCGGGAACGGGAGGTGCTCGCCCTGGTCGCCGCCGGCCTGTCGAACGACGAGATCGCGGCCCGGCTCGTGCTGAGCCCGGCCACCGCGAAGACGCACGTCAGCCGGATCATGACCAAGACGCGGGTACGGGACCGGGCCCAGCTCGTGGTGCTCGCGTACGAGTCGGGGCTGACCGTGCCCGGCTGGCTCACCGCCTCCTGAACGAGCCGCCGGGCCGACGCGAGCCGCCGGGCCGACGCGGCTGACGCGAGCGACCGGGCCGACGCGAGCCGCCGGGACGGAACGAGTGACCGGGTCAGGCGGTGCGCCGGGAACGGGCCAGCGCCACCCCGCCCAGCACCGCCCCGATCAGCCCGAACGCCACCCCGGCGACCGCGCCGGCCCGGCCCTGGCCGCTGCCGAGACCCTCGGTGGTCAGCGCCAGATGCCACGCGCTGAGGACCAGGCCGATCACTCCCGCCGCGGCAGCCACCAGGGCCTGGACGCGCCCCTCGCCCGGCCCGCGACCGGACCGGCTCAGGGCCAGTCCGCCGACGACCACGCTGGCCAGGGCCACCACGGCGAAGACTGTGGCGCCGACCCGGCCAGAGCCGCCGATGCCCCCGGCGGCGAGCGAGGTGTGCGCGGCCGGGGCGACTGCGCCGGCGAGCAGGTGCATGGACATTCTGGGACTCCCTCGGGTCGCGGCAAGTGGTGACGGCGGCAGCGTATGGACGGGCATCGCCGCCGGTCGTCGCCCCGGAGTCGTCGATCGGGCTACCACCCCTGGAGTACGCGCTGCGCCCGCGTACCCCAGGGGTTGTCGTTGCCGGGCGTGAACGGCGGCGGCCGGGGAACCTGGGCGACCATGCGAGTCACGAGCACCGCCGCCGTGGCGGCGTCCCGCGAGGTGCCGGGCGACGACGGCGTACGCCGGCCGGGCGGTGAGGTGCACGCCTGGCTGCCGGGCCGGAACCAGACGCTGTGCGGGCTGCCGCTGAGCCGGACCCGGCTGCGCCGCTTCCCGCACGTGCCGTTCGACTACTCCGGCACCGACGTGCTCACCGAGGCCGACCCGGAGGGCTGGCTCTGCCCGCGCTGCCTGGCCGCCACCTCGGGTCGCCGCGACCGGGAGAAGGGCTGGGTGCGCACGAACCCCCGTCCGTGAGCGGTTGCTGCCCGGTTCAGCGGGTACCGCACCCGTCATGCGCATCGTGATCGTGGGGGCGACCGGCAACGTGGGGACGGCAGTGTTGCGCCGGCTGCGGCGGGAGGCGGGCACCGAGTTGGTCGGCGTGGCCCGGCGGCTGCCCGGACCGGACGCCGGTGAACCGTACGACGACGTGGAGTGGCACTCCTGCGACATCGGTGCACCGGGTGCCGCCGACCAGCTCGTGCGGATCTTCGCCGGGGCGCGGGCAGTAGTGCACCTGGCCTGGCAGATCCAGCCCAGCCACGACCGCCGCACGCTCCACCGGACCAACGTCGGCGGCAGCCGCGCGGTGATCGAGGCCGCCGTCCGGGTCGGCGTTCCGGCCCTCGTGTACGCCTCATCTGTCGGCACCTACGCGCCCGGCCCGAAGAACCAGCCGGTCAGCGAGAACTGGCCGGCGACCGGGGTGGAGACGTCGTCGTACAGCCGGGACAAGGCGGAGGTGGAGGCACTACTCGACGGCGTGCAGCGGGAGCACCCGAACCTGCGCGTGGTACGGCTGCGGCCAGGGCTGATCTTCCAGCGGGAGGCCGGTACGGAGATCAGCCGCTACTTCCTCGGCCCACTGGTGCCGGTGCGGCTGCTGCGGTACGGCCGGATTCCGCTGGTGCCGTCGAACCGGCGACTCCGGATGCAGGCGGTGCACGCCGACGACGTGGCGGACGCGTACGCCCGGGCGGTTGTCGGGGATGCGAGCGGCGCCTTCAACGTGGCGGCCGACCCGGTGCTGACGCCGGAGCTGGTGGCACGGCACTTCCACGGCTGGACGCTGCCGGTGGCGGTGCCGGTGCTGCGGGCCGCGGCGGCGCTTACCTGGCGGGCGCGGCTGCAACCCGTCGACACGGGGTGGGTCGACCTGGCGCTGAACGTGCCGCTGATGTCGAGCCACCGCGCCGAGACCGAACTCGGGTGGAGCCCGAGCGTCGACACGGTGACCGCCCTGAAGGAGCTGTTCGCCGGGATGGCCGCGCGGGCCGGTACCGATTCGCCGCCGCTGTCCCCGGACCCGGCGCTCCCCGGCCGGCCCGCCGCCCTCACCAGGGGTCACCTCCCCGGCCACCCCAATCCCTACTGACCCCACCCTTCGCCTGCCCGACCCGGCTCCAGCCTCGGGCCACCCCGCCCTCGCCCTATCTCGCCGCCACCCCGCCTCGCCCTATCCCGCCCTCGCCCTGTTGATCAAGGAGTTTGTGTCGCGCGCAGAGATCAACCAGGACACAAACCCCTTGATCACCGAGCCAAGGGGGGTAGGCGCGAGAGCGCGAGGGCGGAGCGGCCACTCTCCAGGCGGGGATTGCTCGGTGATCATGAAGTTGGCGGGGCGACACGCCCCGATGACGGAGCCGTCAACTTCATGATCGACAGGGTGGGGTGGGAGCGGCGTGCGCAGGCCGGGTGCTCAGGCGGCGATCATGAGGTTGACGGCGCGACACGCCGACGGGGAGGCCGCCAACTTCATGATCGACGGGGCGGGACGGGACAGCGCAAGGCGGGGCGGGGAGAGGTCAGACGGTTAGGAGATCTGGGCGCCCAGGAAGAAGATGCCGGGGTGGCCCTTTGTCTCGAAGCCTCGGCTGGGGTTTCGCCGCAGGGTGCTGCTGTCGATCTTCAGGGTGCCGGTGCGGTTGTTGCTGACGAAGAAGATCGCACCACCGCCCTCGTTCGCGCTGTTGTCCTCGATCACCGTGCCGGCGATCCGTACTGCGAACTCGTTGCCGTCGCAGTAGATCGCGCCGCCGCTGCCGCCACCCGGCGTGCCGCCCCGGGCCGGGTTCGCGCCCGTACCGACCGCGCGGTTGTCCCGGAAGACGCTGTTCAGCACCGTCCAGGAGACGCCGATGCTGCTCAGCGCCCCGCCGTTCGCGCACACCCCGCCGGTGAAGGTGCTGCTCACCACGTACACCGGTTTGTTCTCGAACTGGCTCAGCACGCGCAGCGCGGCGCCGCCCAGGTCGGGGCCGGTACGGTCGCAGCGGTTGCCGACGAACCGTGAGTTGATCACGGCGAACCGCCCACCGCGTACGAAGATCGCGCCGCCCCCACCGCCCTCGGTGCGATCACCCGTGGCGTCCGCGTCGGCGAACGTCAGGTTCTGCACGGTGAGCCGCGGGTGGTCCTGGTTCTGGCAGTGCGAGGTGGTCCAGCCCTGCGCCTCGTCGCACGTGTTCATGTAGAGGATCCGGCGTTTGCCGCCGCCGCTCAGCGTGACGGTGCCGCCGCCGTCCAGCACGACGCGCGGGCCGTGCGAGTTCACCACCTTCGCGGTGGCCTTCATCGTGATGGTGACCGGCGCGGGCCCGCAGTCGAACGTGATGACGCCGCCGGCCGCGACGGCCTTCACCACCGCCTCAGAGGTGCAGCTCGCCGGGGTGCCGCTGCCGACGGTACGGGTCGGGCGCGAGGTGTCCACCGGACGCGCCTCGGCCGGTACGGCGGCCCGGCCAGCCGGGTTGCCGGCGCGGAACGTGACGGTGGCCGCGCTGGGGCTCGGCCGGGCGCTGCCGAGACCGGCCCGCCCGCTCGACGAGGCCGCCGGGGCGGCTGCCGGACTGGCCGACGAGCCGGCGCCGGCGGCGGGCGCGACAGCCGGATCGTCGTCGCCGCAGGCGGGGAGCGTCGCCGTCGCCAGGGTGAGGACGAGCAGAGTGACAGCCGACTTCACGCGCACCGCCCGATGCTAGGAGGACCGCCCGCCCCGGCACGACTCCACAGCCGATCCTTACCCCGCCGCTAAGCCGGCGGCCGGCGACCGGGCGGAGGCAGCGCGGAAGCAACGCGGCGGCACCGGCGACCGAGCACGCCGGTCAGGCGTGCGAGAGCGCGAACGCGACCAGGAAACCGAGCACTGTGATCAGCCCGACCAGCAGGTGCGCGTCGGCGAACGCCTCCGGGACCATGGTGTCGGTGATCATCGCGAGGATCGCGCCCGCGGCGAGCGCGGTGATCGTCGCCAGCACCTCGGGCGGCGCGCCGCCCAGCAGCGTGTACCCGGCCAGCGCCGCCGCGCCGGAGATCAGCGCGATGGCCGTCCACAGCCCGAACACGTAGCGCCGGGTACGCCCGGCCTGCCGCATGCCCGCCGCGCTGGACAGCCCCTCCGGCACGTTGCTGAGGAACACCGCGATGACGGTGACCAGGCTGACCGGGCCGCCGGCGAGCAGGCTCGCGCCGATCACCACCGATTCGGGTACGCCGTCGAGCAGCGCGCCGACAGCGATGGCCGTACCCGAGCCGGGCTGCTCCTGCTCGGAGGGCTGCTCGTCGCCGGAACGCTTGCGGTGCCGCGCGCCGTGCCGGGCCAGCAGCACGTTCGCCCCGGTGTACGCGAGCGCGCCGATCGCCGCGCCGATCACCACCGGCCGCAGGCCGCCCTGCTCGTGCGCCTCGTCGATCAGCTCGAACGAGACGGCGGAGAGCAGCACGCCCGCCCCGAACGCCATCACCGAGGCGGTCATCCGGCGCGGTACGCGCGCGAAGAACCCGACGGCCGCCCCGATCAGCAGGGCCGACCCGGCGAGCAGGCCCCAGAATCCCGCTTCCAGCCACTCCGGCACGCGCTGGACCCTACCCCCGGACGCGTGCCGCCAACCGGGTCAGAAGTCGGCGAACAGGTGCGGAAGTTCGCGGGGGAAGAGGCGGCGCAGCTCACCGGCCGCGTCCACGGGCACCTCGCCCAGTCCGCGTACCACCACCTCGGCCGGGTCGAGCACCCCGTACGCCAGGGCGGACAGCCCGGCGGCGGTGAGCCGCGCGGTCGGCACGCTGCCCTCGGCGGCGGTCTGCGCCGGCAGCACCGTGAGCTTGCCCGTGCTGCCGTCGAGCAGGTGGCGACCGGCGAGCCACCGGTCGCCTACCACCTCGACCAGTACCCGGCCGACCCCGACCGGCTGCTCGGCGAGCGCGTCCAGGCTGAGCAGCCGGGCCATCGGCGCGGTCGGGTCGGGCCGGGCCACCCGCGCCTCCACCTGCACGTCGAGGTCGGTGAGCCACAGCTCGGGCAGTTCGTCGGGGGTCACCTGGACGCTGATCCGGGCCACCTGGTCGACGTGCCGGGCGAAGAACTGGAGCACCGACGCGCGGGCGTACGCGTCGTCGACCAGCAGGTCGTCGGCGAACAGCGTGCCGGCGTGGTCGTCGATGCGGTAGGTCACCGCGCCGACCGTCTCGCCGCCGCGCACCACGCTGACCAGCCAGCGGTCGTCGCGGTCGCGCAGCCCGACCGCCCGGAAGTCCGGGAAGACCGCGAAGCCGTGGCGTTCGCGCAGGCACCGCTCGGTGTACGCGCGCCACCGCGGATACCCCGCGCCGATCCGCTCCCAGACCAGCTCGTCGGGCAGCTCGGCGCGCAGCAGCGGCGCCAGGTCCGCCGGGTTGAAGATCGCGGTACGCCGCCGGGGCAGCCCGATGTAGCCGAAGCGCTCGTAGAACGAGGCGCGGAACGGGTGCAGCGCGGTGAGCTGGTGGCCCTCCTCGCGCACGCCGTCGAGGAGCTGCTGCATGAGCGTGCGGACGTGGCCGCGCCGGCGGGCCAGCGGATGAGTGGCCACGCCGGCGACACCGGCCATCGGCAGCACCGCGCCGCGCAGGTTCTGCCGCATCGGTATCGCCGACACGGCCGCCGCGGTGACCCCGTCCTCCTCGGCCACCAGCGTCGTGTTCCCGGCGTTGTACGGCAGGTACGCGCGGAACTGGTCGGTCCGGGTGGCGCCCATCGGCGAGGCCTCGAACGCGTACGCCTGGAGCGGGAAGCTGGTGGTCAGTCGTTCATCGGCGGCCAGCCGGCGAATGTGCATCCGTTCATCCCAACCGCACCCGCCGTGGTCCGCAACCGGAAAGGGCGCCCGCTCACGCCTGGGTGACGTCCGAGATGACCACAGTCACGTTGTCCGGCGCGCCGGCCTGGTGGGCCAGTTTCACCAGTTGCTCGCCGCACTGCTGGCGGTCCCCGTAGGTGGCGAGTGCCGCCGCGATGGCGGCGTCCTCCACGTAGTCGGAGAGGCCGTCGCTGCACAGCAGCAGCCGGTCGCCGGGGAAGACGGTGAGCGCGCCGACGGCGGGCGGCGCGTCGGAGCCCTGCACCGCGCGGGTGACGAGCGAGCGCTGCGGGTGGTGCCGGGCCTGGTCGCGGGAGAGCGCGCCCTGGTCGACGAGCGCCTGCACGAACGTGTCGTCGCGGGTGAGCTGGGTCAGCTCGTGGTCGCGCAGCAGGTAGCAGCGGGAGTCGCCGACCTGGGCCAGGACCAGGGTGTCGCCGGCGAGCAGGGCGGCGGTGAGCGTCGTACCCATGCCGTCGCGGGCCGGGTCCACCGTGATGGCCGCGCGGATGCGCTGGTTCGCGGTGCTGACGACGGCGCGCAGCGCGTCGGCCGCCTCGTCGGCGCCGGTGGGCGGCGTCAGCTCGTCCAGGATCCGGATGACGATCTCGCTGGCCACCTCGCCGGCGGGGAGCCCGCCCATGCCGTCGGCCACCGCCACGAGGCGGTCACCGGCGAGGGCGGAGTCCTCGTTGTTGGTCCGGACGAGGCCGACGTCGTTGAGGATGGCCGAGCGGAGGATGAGCGTCATGACGACAAGCTTGCCAAGAAGAACGGGTCCGCGTCTGCACGCGCTGGCGGGTCTGCTGAAAGAAATGTCATCAGCTTGCATCCTGGGTATGCGTCAACTGTCCGGTGTGGACGGACGAGGATAGCGCAGCAGGAGGCTCGCGTGGACCTCCTCCTCGCCCACCGCCGCGTAGGTGTGCGGCACGTCGGAGGACCACCGCAGGTAGCCCCCGGGACCGGCGGTCAGCGGGGCGTCGGCCGGGCCGGCGCGGAGCACGCCGGAGAAGACCGTCACGTGTTCGGTCACGCCGTCGGAGTGGGCGGGGGAGAGCTGCGCCGGTCCCGGCGCGACCCGCATCCGGTACAGCTCGTATGTCGCCTCCCGGTCGTCGAACACCTCCAGCAGCGTGGCGCCGACCGCGGCCCCGCGTACGGTCGGCGCCTGGTCGGGCGCGGAGAGCACGGCGGTCAGCGGTACGCCGAGCTGCGCGGTGATCGCGTACAGGGTCTCCAGCCGGGGGTTGCGCACACCGTTCTCCAGGCCGGAGAGCGTGGCCTTGCCGACGCCCGCGAGGCGGGCCAGCTCGGACAGGGAGATGCCCCGCTCGGTGCGGAGCGAGCGGATGCGCCGGCCCACCTCCAGGGCGCCCCGGTCGTCGGCTGGTGCGGCGGCTGTCATGGGGGCTATCGTGCTACACCGTGCCGTTCCGTAAACGGAACGGTCGGAGGAGGAGAGCATGGGTGGTCGGCTCCAACCCGTCCTGGCCGGCGTGGTGACCGCCCTGGTCGGCTTCGCCAGCTCGTTCACAGTCGTCCTGGCCGGGCTGCGCGCGGTCGGCGCCGAACCGGACCAGGCCGCCTCCGGCCTGCTCGCGCTCTGCGTCGCCAGCGGCGCCTGCGCGGTCTGGCTCGGCCTGCGGCACCGGTTGCCGCTCGCCATCGCCTGGTCCACGCCGGGCGCGGCGCTGCTCGTCGCCACCGGACCGGTCCCCGGCGGCTGGCCCGCAGCGGTCGGCGCCTTCCTGGTCGCCGGATTGCTGATCATCGCGGCCGGGCTGATCCCCGCGCTCGGCCGCGCGGTCGCCGCGATCCCGGCCCCGATCGCCTCCGCCATGCTCGCCGGGGTGCTGCTGCCGCTGTGTACGGCGCCGGTACGCGCCCTGGTCGAGGTGCCCCGGCTCGCCGGGCCGGTGGTGCTGGTCTGGCTGCTGCTGCACCGGTTCGCCCGCCGCTGGGCGGTACCCGGCGCGCTCGCCGTGGCGGTGGTCGCGATCGCGCTCACCACCACCGGGCCGGCCCGGCTGGACGCCGCACCCGTCGTCGCGCTGACCGCACCGGCCTGGACGCTGCCCGCCGTCGTCGGGCTCGCGCTGCCGCTGTTCCTGGTCACCATGGCCGCCCAGAACGTGCCCGGCACCGCAGTGCTCGCCGGGTACGGCTACCGGGCCCCGCTGGGCTCCGCGCTGCGGGTGACCGGGCTCGCCACCGTGCTCGGCGCCCCGGCAGGCGGCCACGCGGTCAACCTGGCCGCGATCACCGCCGCGCTGGCCGCCGGCCCGGACGCCCACCCGGACCCGGAGCGGCGCTGGATCGCCTCGGTCACCGCCGGGATCGGCCTGGCCCTGCTCGGTCTGGGCGCGGGCGTGGCGACCGCCCTGGTGCTGCTCTCCCCGCCGGTGCTCGTCGAGGCCGTCGCCGGGCTCGCCCTGCTCGGCGCGCTCGCCGGAGCGGTCACGGCGGCGGTCGCCCAGCCGGACGCGCGGGAGGCGGCGGTGGTGACGTTCGTGGTCACCGCCTCCGGGGTGAGCCTGCTCGGGGTGGGCGGCGCGTTCTGGGGACTGGTCGCGGGCTGGCTGATGCTGCTGCTGTTCCGCCGCCGGGCCGCACCCCCGCCGGTCGAGCCGGCCGAGCCGGAACCCGCCCCGTCGGTTCCCGCCCGCTCAGGGTGACAACTGTTAGCGTGACGTACGCAGGAGGCCCGCGAGGGTTCCCGCAACCGCCTCAGGGCCCGCTCTCACGCGGGCCCTTTGTGCCTCACCCACCCGGTTGCTCAGCCCATCGCTGTCTGCTGAGGCGGAAACCGCAGTTCGAGTTCGACCGTCTGAACATTCTCCTGACTCACTGTTATCGGTGCTGGCCGCCCGATGTGGTAGCCCTGAGCGAAGTCGACCTCGGCCGCGTGCAGAAGGTCCATCGTCTCCTTGTCCTGGACGTACTCGGCGGCGACACGGATGCCGAGCGTGTGACACAGTTCGACAAGCGCCGACACCACAGCCTGGTCTGCCGGGGATCGGCAGAGGTCGACGATGAACGCTCCGTCGATTTTGACGAGGTCCACCGGCAGGTACTTCAGTTGAGCGAGAGCGCCGTAGCCGGTGCCGAAGTCGTCGAGCGCGAGGTGGCACCCGATTTCCCTGATTCCCGTGGCGAAGGTCAGGGCCTCGTTCCGATTCTCGATCAGCGCGGTTTCGGTGATTTCGAATGTCAGGCACTCCGGCTTGACGCTGTGCCGATTGATCGCCTCGGTCACGAAGGTGAGTAGACCCGGGTCGGCGAGCGATTTTCCGGAGACGTTCACTTGATAGTGGGAGGTCTGGGCTCCGCGGCCGATCAGTTCCAGAGCATGATCGATGACCCATTTGTCGACGGACAGGATCTCACCCACACGCTCGGCCATGTCGAGGAAGGCCCACGGCGCGACCGGTTCGCCGGTGTCACTCCGTATCCGCAGCAGAATCTCGTGACGGGCGATCTGGTTGAGTGCGAGATCGGTGATGGGCTGGGCGTACAGGGCGAAACGGTTCGTCGAGACAGCGCCGAGAATCCGCGAACGGCAGCGCTCCGTCCGCTCCCTCTCGGCGGCCGGATGCTCCAGGACCTTGACGTCGGTCGCGCTCCGGCGTGCGTCGCGGGCCGCGTGCTCGCCGTCGATGAGAAGGTCGAAGCCGGTGTCCGGGATGTCGCTGCCGAAATGGACCACACCGGCTGAGATGTTGAGCCGCAGTGGCTTCTGGCGGACGCTGAAGAGATGATTCCGGAACTTGTCGACGATCCGCGCAGCCAGGCTCTCAGCCGCCCCCGCTTGTTCCTGTCGGGCAAGTAGCAAGCCCCACGAGCCGGAGCCCACCAGGCCGCTGGTCACGTCATGCCCGACGACTGTGCGCAGGGTCCGGGCGATGTCAGCCGTCAGTTGGTCCCGGTCCTCGTCGGTGAGCGCGTCAGGCATGCGGGTGGCGGGCTCGGTCGTGACGACGATCAGGGCGCCGCCGGTCGTGCGACGCGCCCTGTCGACCTCGTCGATGACATAGCCCCGGGTCTGTAGTCCGGTGAGCACGTCCCGTACGGCCAGATCGGCGCCGAGCATCTGACGGCGGATGGCGAGCCGACGCTGCTCCTGGCGAGCGAGCTCGAGCGCGGTGACGTCCTCGCCCGTGGCGATGACGCCGACCGGCCGGCCCGCCTCGGTCAGGATCTCGAGGTGGCAGGACACGTGGCGGATGCTGCCTCCGGGTTGGACCACCCGGAAGCCGATCTCGTCGGGACGGCTCTGCTCCCACGCCGTCCTCACCACGTCGAGGACACGCTCGACATCAGCGGGATGGACGAGTTCGAAGAGCGTCCGCGGGGTGAGGCGGAGCGTTCCGGGCGCGTGGCCGACGATCATCGCCATCTCGTCGGACCAGGAGAGCCGCTCGGAATGCTCCGTCTGGCCGGCGCCGAGCAGCCAGGTGACCGTGCCCCGCTTCGCGAGCTGGGCGGCGCGCGCCACCCGGGTGGCCTCGTCGGCGTCCCACGTCAGCGGGTCGACGAGGTCGGCATCCACGATGATCTTGTAGCCCTCTGTCAGGGAGAGGTCGTACTGACTCTGCACCGTCCGTGCGACACGTCGGGCGCGGGCGAGTTCGAGAGGGCTGGGCCTGGTCTCGGCCAAGGTCAGGATGTCATCGAGGTCCACGGCCCGCCCCCTGACGCCGGTCGCGCTCCGAACGGGTGAAGCCTGCTTCCTCGGCCAGTTCGCCCAGCCTCTTCTTGGCGGCGGTCTTGTAGGAGCGGACACTGTTCTCGGTCAGCCCGAGAATGCTTGCGATCTCCTGGTTGGAGAAGCCCTCCCGCGACATCTGGAACACTTCGGCGTGCCGTGCCGGTAGCTGGTGCAGCCAGCCTCGCAGCGTCTCCTGCGCCTCCCACACGTCCGCGATGTCCGAGTGGGACGACGGTGGCAGGTCTTCCGGTGCCACCGCGGCTTCCCGCTGGCGCCGATCGTGGTCCTTCAGCATCTTGAAACGGGCCGTGCTGATGATCCAGCCGGCCGGTTTGACGTGCTCGCGAAGCTTGGGCCACTCGACTCGGCCGTGCAGATACGCTTCCTGAAGGGCGTCGTCCACCGCTTGACGGTCTCGACACGTCGCCCTGAGGATCCGTTCGACCCGGTAGTAGGAGCCCTCGGCGAATTCGGCGAACTCCCGGTCGTGGAGCGCTTTCAGGCGGGCTGCCTCCGCCTCGCGCAGAGCGTCGCTGTCGGCGGGGCCCGGTGTCAGAGCGGCCGTGCCCTTGATGTCGGTCACGCCGCCTCCTCGACGGCCTCGGGCTTCGACGCGCTGCGTCCGCCCAGCTCGACCTCTCGATGCCCGTCGCGGTCGCGTTCCACGATCCGCACGACGTCATGGTCGGCCTCCGCGAGCCGAATCAGCCATGTCACCCGGGCTGTGGTGCGTGTCGTCGCCTCGCGTTCCTCGTTTATCCGGGCCCGGTATGCCACATAGGCTCGCACCAGGCCGGCGACCACTCCGGCGACTGCTGCAGCCACGGCCACCACCTGGTATCCGGTGAGCGGTTCCGCCAGCGCTTCGTTCATCGTTCCCCCTCGACCCCCTTGGTTCGCCAAATAACTATCCGTGGCGGAGGGTCGATGTAGATACGTGAGCGCGCGCAATGTTTTTGAAGATCAATGATCAAGGCATTCATCTGCGATTAGAGCGCAAAGTCACGCCATTGGGACTCTGTGCAAGCGGATTGGTGAGCGCCTTTTCGGGGCAACTTGCATTGATCATTGATTACCGTGGGTGATAAATGCATCACCTCTGCCGGGGCTCACTCCTCGGCGGGTAGCTCCGTGACCGGGACGGTGAGGCGTACCGCGCCGTCGCTCACCGCGGCGATCCGGTCGGCCAGCACGTAGACCGCGCCGGTGCGGACCAGTTCGGTGGAGACCTTGAGGTAGCCGTCGCGCAGCAGCCGGGCGGCCAGGTCGGCCGGTACGTCGGGCTCCTCGACCGCCGCCGACTCGATCAGCTCGTCCAGGCTGCTGCCCGGGTCGACCGGGGCGGGCGCCTGCACTGTCACCGCGGCCGGGTCGCCACGCTGCACGAGATCGACTGTGCCCACCTCGACGCCTGCGGAGTCGACCACCCGCATGCCGGTGGTGACCCGGGAGACGGTGTCCTGCTGCTGGCTCATGCAGAAGCGGTTCCCGGGGCGCGCGGGCGCTAAACGGACGGGGCCCAGCCGCCCGGCGGGCGGGGGGACAGCTCGCGCCAGGTGTCGGTGCCGTCCAGCAGCGCGCGGACCGTCTCCTCGGCCTCCTCGACGCTGGCGTGCTCGTAGAACCGGGAGACCCCCTCGGCGCCGCCGGCCCGCTGCTCCACGTGCCAGCGGTCGCCGTCCACCCGGAGGAAGACGTCACGCCGGGCGAGGCGTCCCCATTTCCCGTTCCACCAGTGCCTACGCTGCTCCATGCCCGGACTCTATCGAACATGTGTTCGATAGACGTCGGCCCCCGCGGGATTCCCGCGAGGGCCGATCGGCTATGGCGTCAGCGCGGCGCGGGCGGCTCCTGCCGGCGGCCGAGCGCGTCGTCCAGGGCGCTGCGCTGGCCGGGGGTGCCGTGGTTGCCGGCGAGCAACGCGTCCCGGATCTCGGTGAGCAGCTTGACCTCCTCGCTCGGGGCCGACGGCGGCGGCTCCTCGCCGCGCTTGCGCCGCTCGGCGAGCCTGTTCATCGGGTAGACGACGAGGAAGTACAGCGCCGCCGCGGTGAGCAGGAACGTGATCGCCGCGTTGACGAAGGCCACCCAGTCGAACGGGATCTCACGGAACGTCGGCGTCGAGCCGGTGAGCCCGTTCTTGCTGCCGGTGATCAGCGCGATGAACACCCGCACCAGCGGTTCCAGGAACGACTTGGTGAGCTGGGTCACCACGCCGGTGAACGCGGCACCGATGACGACACCGACCGCCAGGTCGACGACGTTGCCGCGCATGATGAAGTCTTTGAAGCCCTTGAGCATCCGTACTCCCGTGCCCTGATGAGTCTGCGTCGGGGACAACCTATGCCTCGGCGGGCCCTTCGAGAAAAGCACCGGCCTCGATCGCCGCCCGCTGCGGGTCGCCGTCCCGGATCGCCTCGACCAGCCGCCCGTGGTCCACGTACCGCTCCGGGGTCAGCGCCTCGCCCATCGCCTGGGCCACGGTGCTGCGCAGTGCGGCGCCGACCGACGCGTACAGCTCGGCGAGCATGGCGTTGTGCGCGGCGGCCACCACGACCGTGTGCAGCGCGGCGTCCGCCTCGACGAACTCGTCCACCCGGCCGCCGCGCCACGCGGCCTCGCGGGCCGCGAGCGCGCCGTCGAGCGCCGCCAGGTCCTCGGGGGTACGCCTCAGCGCGGCGAGCCGGGCGGCCTCCACCTCGAACGCGCGCCGGACCTCGATCACCTCGGTCATCCGGTCGTCGGTGAGCCGGCGGGCCACCACCGGCGCCAGTTCGTCGGTCGACACCACGTAGGTGCCGGAGCCCTGCCGGCACTCCAGCACCCCGGCGTGCACGAGCGCCCGGACCGCCTCACGAACGGTGTTCCGCCCCACACCGAGCGCGGCGACCAGTTGCGGCTCGGTGGGGATGCGCCCGCCGACCGGCCACTCGCCGCCGAGGATCCGTTCCCGGAGCTGCTCGATCGTCTGCCGGACCCGGTGACCGCGCGGAGGCACGGCGACGGAATCCCGGGCGGGTGTCACCGGTTACACCTCGTGCCGAAATTCATCCCATGATTGTAGGTTCGAGATCATGACTCCGCCACCTGCGCCCGCCGCGACAGTGCCCGCCCCGGGCGTCACCGCCGCGTCGGGCCGATCCCCGGCGGCCGGCCCGGTCCGGGGCGGTCTGCTCGTCCTGGCCGGGATGCTGCTCGTCGCGCTGAACCTGCGGGCCGCGGTGACCAGCCTCGGTGCCCTGCTCGACGAGATCCGGGTCGGGCTGGGGCTGTCCGGCGCGATGGCCGGCCTGGTCACCACACTGCCCACCATCGCGTTCGCCGGACTGGGCGCGCTCACCCCGTGGCTGGTCCGCCGCTGGGCCGCGCCCCGGGTGCTGGTGCTGGCCATGCTGGCGCTCACCGCCGGGCAGGTGCTGCGCGCGGTCACCGGCTCGGCTGCGGTCTTCGTGCTCACCAGCGCGCTCGCGCTCGCCGGCATCGCGGTGGCGAACATCCTGCTGCCGATGCTCGTCAAGCAGCACTTCCCGCACCGCACCGGACTGGTCACCGGGGCGTACACGATGGCCCTGACGGTGGGCACGACGGTGGCCGCTGCGGCAGCCGTGCCGGTGGCGCACGCGTTCGGCTCCTGGCGGGCCGGACTCGGCATCTGGGCCGGGCTGGCCGCGCTGGCCGTAGTCCCGTGGGTGCCGCTCGCGCTGCGGGCCCGCGCCGCGCGACGGAACGCGCCCCCGGCGGTGGCCGTCGCCACCCCGGCCCGGGTGCAGCCCGCCCGGACCCGGCTCGGCTGGGCCATGGCGGTGTACTTCGGGGCGCAGTCGCTCAGCGGGTACGCGATCATGGGCTGGCTGGCCCAGCTCTTCCGGGACGCCGGCTACCGGCCGGAGGCGGCCGGGCTGCTGCTCGCCGGCGTGACCGCGCTGGGCGTGCCGGTGGCGCTGATGATGCCGACGCTCGCCGGCCGGCTGGCCACGCTGCGTCCGTTGGTGCTGTCGCTGACCGTGTTCTCCGCCGCCGCGTACACCGGTCTGGCGCTCGCCCCGCACGGCCTCGCGCCGCTGTGGGTGCTGCTGCTGGCGCTCGGCCAGGGCGCGTTCCCGCTCATCCTGACCACGATCGGGCTGCGCGCCCGGACCGCCGAGGGCACCGTGGCGCTGTCCGCGTTCGCGCAGAGCACCGGGTACGTGATCGCGGCGCTCGGGCCGCTGCTGGTGGGCATCCTCTACGAGGCGACCGGCGGCTGGACCGCCCCGCTCGGTTTCCTGCTGGTGGCGCTGGCCGTGCAGACGGCGGCGGGCATGGTGATCGCTCGTCCCCGCTTCATCGAGGACGAGCGCTGAGCGGGATCGGTCAGGAGGAGGCTGGGGTGGGATCGCCCGCGACGGCCTGCTCGACCGTCGGGTACGTGTGCAGCACCTCGACCAGACCGCTGACCTCGAGGATGCGCAGCACGCCGCGCTGCGGTGCGGCCAGCCGGACCACGCCGCCGACCTCGTCACAGTTGTTCTTCGCCCGGACGAACACCGACAGGCCGGTGGAGTCGCAGAACGACACCTCGGCCAGGTCGAAGACGAGGCGGCTGCGCCCCTTGTCCAGCAGATCCGTGATCTGGTCCTGGAGCTGCGGTGCCGTGGCCATGTCCAGCTCGCCCGCGACCGACACGACGACCACGTCGCCGCGCTGTTCCGTGTGCACCGTCAAGGACATTCGTCGACCTCCTGTGTTCGGGGGAAACGGTATCCCACGATGGGCGCGCCGCGCAGAACGGGAGCGGTCACGGGTGCGGTCGATCATTCTTTGCTCCGCGACAAGTACCGCGTCAGCCTCCGGTGATAGAGTCCGCCCGTCCAAATCAGGGAGGTCAGCATGGCGTTGAGCGCCGAACAGGGTGGTCGGCTCGCCCACCTGCTCAGTCAGCACGCGGACCGGCTGACCAACCGCTGGACGGAGATCGTCGCCAGTTCGCTGCGCGGTCGCCTGAGCCGGGCCGAGCTGGCCCGGCAGGTCCAGGAACTGCACCGCGCGCTGATCGACGCCGGTCGCCAGGGCGTCTCCGACCTGGCCGGCGAGCACGGCGGTGAGCTGCGGGCGGTGCTGTCCGAGCTGTCCACCAACCGGGCCCGCCAGGGATTCTCCGCCACCGAGACCGCGATCAGCGTGTTCGCGTTCAAGGACGCCCTGCTGGAGCTGATGGAGGAGGAGAAGGGCGACGAGACCCTGCGCGACTTCGTCTCCATCTCCGCGCTCGTCGACCAGATGGGCCTGTTCACCTTCGAGACGTTCGTCCGCGCCCGGGAGAGCCTGATCGCCGACCAGGCGGAGCAGCTGCTGGAGCTGTCCACCCCGGTGGTCAAGCTCTGGGAGGGCGTCGTCGCCGTCCCGCTGGTCGGGACGCTGGACTCGGCCCGCGCCCAGGTGGTGATGGAGCGGCTGCTGCAGACGCTCGTCGACACCGGCTCGCCGTACGCGATCATCGACATCACCGGCGTGCCGGCGGTCGACACGCAGGTCGCGCAGCACATCCTCAAGACCGTGGTGGCCGCCCGGCTGATGGGCGCCGACTGCATCATCTCCGGCATCCGCCCGCAGATCGCCCAGACGATCGTCGCCCTCGGCATCGAGTTCGGCGACATCGCCACCAAGGCGAGTCTCGCCGACGCGCTGCGCCACGTGCTGCGCCTGACCGGGGTCGAGACCACCGCTCGCCGCCCGCGGCGGGAGTCCTGATGGAACGGGTGCCGATCCTCAAGATCGGCGACATCCTGCTGGTCTCCATCCAGGTCGACATGTCCGACCAGACGGCGATCCAGTTGCAGGAGGACCTCGCCGAGCGGATCGTCGCCACCGGCTGCCACGGCGTGATCATCGACATCACGGCGCTGGACATCGTCGACTCCTTCGTCGGCCGGATGCTGTCCACCATCGCGTCCATCTCGAAGGTGCTGGACGCCGAGACGGTGGTGGTCGGCATGCGCCCGGCCGTCGCCATCACCCTTGTCGAGCTGGGGCTGTCGCTCAACGGCATCCGTACCGCGCTGAACGTCGAACGCGGCATGGAGCTGATCGCGGTCAGCCGCGCCGACGAGTGGGACCAGGCGGCCGACGACGAGGACACCGAGACGACGGCGACGGCATGACCACGGGCGTCGACCTGGGTGTGCCGGCGACCCAGGCGATCCGCAGCGACGAGGACGTGGTGCGGGTCCGGCAGTTGGTGCGTACCACAGCCGTCGCGGCCCGGCTCTCCCTGGTCGACCAGACGAAGCTCGTCACCGCCGCCAGCGAGCTGGCCCGCAACACGCTGATCTACGGCGGTGGAGGCAGCGCCGAGGTGAGCACCGTCTCCGACGGCCGCCGGCGCGGCGTGCGGATCGTCTTCGCCGACGAGGGACCGGGCATCCCCGACCTCGACCTGGCGCTCACCGACGGCTACACCACCGGCGGCGGGCTGGGCCTGGGACTGAGCGGCGCCCGCCGGCTCGTCGACGACTTCGACATCCGCACGGCTGTCGGCGAGGGGACGCGGATCACCGTCACCAAGTGGTCGCGATGATCGCCGACGTGGTACCCGACCACGGCATCTGGTTTCGGGTCGACACCGGCGCGACAGCCGGCAGCGTACGCCGGGCGGCCGAACGTCTCGGCCGGCAGCTCGAACTGAGCGCGCCGCGCGTCGCGGACCTGGCCATCGTCACCGCCGAGCTCACCAGCAACCTGGTCAAGCACGCCCGCGAGGGCACGCTCCTGATGCGCCCCGCGCGCCGGGGCGGGCAGGCCGGGGTGGAGCTGGTGGCCATCGACTCCGGTCCCGGCATGGCCGACCTGACGCTCTCCTCCGTCGACGGCCACTCCACCGCAGGCACGCTCGGCATCGGGCTCGGCGCGATCACCCGGCAGTCGAGCCGGTTCGACGGCTACTCGACGCCCGGCCGGGGCACTGTCCTCGTCGTCCAGGTCTGGGACGCCGCACCGCCGGAGCCGGACTGGGCAGCCGGACTGGCCCGGCCGATCACCGGCGAGCAGACCAGCGGCGACGGGTACGCGGTCCGCCAGGTCGACGGCCGGCGGCAGGTGCTGGTCTCCGACGGGCTGGGCCACGGACCGCTCGCCGCCGCCGCCACAGGTGCCGCCGTGTCCGCGTTCCGCTCCGCGCCGGACGGTCCGCCGGACGTCGTGGTACGGCACCTGCACGCCGCCATGTCGCACACCCGGGGCGCGGCGCTCGCGGTGGCCGAGCCGGATCCGGCTGCCGGACTGCTCCGCTACGCCGGGCTCGGCAACATCGCCGCGATGATCGTCGCGCCGGGCGAGCGGCGCCGCGGCCTGGTCTCGCTGCCGGGCATCGCCGGGCACCAGCGTCCGGCGATCCGCGGGTACGACTACCCCTTCTCGCGCGACGCCACCCTGGTCATGCACAGTGACGGGGTGGTGGATCGCTGGGACCTGGACGACTATCCCGGGCTCGCCGGGCGCAACCCGCTGCTGGCCGCCGCGACGCTGCTGCGTGACGCCGGCGTCCGCCGCGACGACGCCTGCGTCCTGGTGGCCCGGGGGGCGGCATGACCGGACCCCTCCTGCACCTCGCGCTCCGGGTGGAGCAGGACATCTTCCTGGTCCGGCAGCGGGGCCGGGAGGTGGCCGCGGCGGTCGGGCTGGAACATCAGGACCAGGTCCGGATCGCCACCGCGCTGAGCGAGGTGGCCCGGGAACTGCTGCACGGGGCAGACGGCGCGGACGTCACGTTCGCCCTCGACCGCGACGCGGTGGGCCGCCCGGTCCTCCAGGTGGACCTGTCGCCGCTGCGTCCGCTCCCCGGTGGACGGTACGAGCCGCAGTCCGGCGCCGTCGCGCGTCTGGTGGACACGTTGCGGGTGGTGGCCGTCGATGGCGATACGGTCGTGAGGATGTCCCGACGAGTGCCCGACCACGCCGAGGAGCTGACGGCTGATCGCGCCGCCGAGCTTCGCGCCGAGCTGGCCGAGCGCGCGCCGGGTTCCGCGCTGGACGAGTTGGCCGCCCAGAACGCGCAGCTCATCGCCGCCCTCGACGAGGTACGCAGCCAGCGCGACGAGCTGGCGGTGCTCAACTCCGAACTCCAGGAGACCAACCGGGGCGTGATGGCGCTCTACAACCAGCTCACCGAGGAGCTGGAGGAGACCAACCGCGGTGTGGTGGCGCTCTACGCCGAGCTGGACGAGAAGTCCGCCCAGCTACGGGCCGCCAGCGAGTCGAAGAGCCGGTTCCTGGCGAACGTCAGCCACGAACTGCGCGCCCCGGTCACCGCGATCATCGGCCTGGCCCGGCTGCTCGCCGACTCCGCCTCCGATCCGCTCACCGGTGAGCAGGCCCGCCAGGTGGGGCTGATCCGCTCCTCGGCGGGTGACCTGCTGGGGCTGGTCAACGAGCTGCTCGACCTGGCCAAGGCGGAGTCGGGCCGGATCGAGCCGGACTGGTCCGAAGTCGACCTGCGCGCCGTGTTCGGGCAGTTGCGCGGCACGCTGCGGGCACTCGCCACCCGCCCCGAGGTGGAACTGGTGGTCGAGGAACCGCCGACGCCGGCCACCGTGCGCTCGGACGAGGTGCTGCTCGCCCAGGTGCTGCGCAACCTGCTGCACAACGGGCTGAAGTTCACCGAGCGCGGCGAGGTACGCCTGCGCGCCGAGCGCCGCGGCGACCAGTGGACGCTGTCGGTCACCGACACCGGCGTGGGCATCCCGCCGGAGCTGCACGAACGGGTCTTCGAGGAGTTCTACCAGGTGCCCGGCACGACCCGGGTCGGCGGCACCGGGCTCGGCCTGCCGTACGCGCGACGGCTGGTCACGCTGCTCGGCGGGACGCTGGTGCTGACCAGCGAAGCCGGCCGGGGCAGCACGTTCACAGTGGCCCTCCCCGTGGGCGGAGCGTGACGGTGGACGGCGGGCCGGTGACCGTGCTTGTGGTCGACGACAGCGGCCCC
This sequence comes from Micromonospora sp. Mcm103, assembly GCF_024519755.1. NCBI lineage: Bacteria > Bacillati > Actinomycetota > Actinomycetes > Micromonosporales > Micromonosporaceae > Micromonospora > Micromonospora sp. Mcm103. Next base: position 39,304 of record NZ_JALJRJ010000024.1, on the reverse strand, counting down.
AAGCGATATCTGCTGGTCAACTGGCTGACCCGGGCCGGCTTCGTCACCGTCGAGGCGGAGACCGGCACGGCGGCGCTGGACCGGGTGGCCCGGGAACACATTGACCTCGTGGTGCTCGACGTCCGGCTGCCCGACATGAGCGGCTTCGAGGTGTGCGAGCGGATCAAGGAGGCGTACCCGTCGATCCCCGTCATCCACGTCTCCGCGCACGCCGTCGACGTGGTGGACCGGGCGCAGGGCCTCACCCGCGGCGCGGACGCCTACCTGGCCGAGCCGATCGAGCCGGAGGAACTGGTCGCCACCGCCCACGCGGTGCTGCGCTACTACCAGGCCCGGCGCCGGGCCGAGCAGCTCGCCGAACGGCTCGCCGCGCTCGCCGACGCCACAGTCGAGATGCACGCGACACCGAACTTCGTCCGGCTGCTGGAGGCGGCCGCGAGCGGCGCGGCACGGATCTTCAACGCCCCCGCGGCGGTCGTCGCGGAGACGTTCGACGGGGACTGCCTGGCCGGAGTGGCGGTCGACCCGCACACGCCGGCCACCATCGTGCCGTGGGTGGTGGACGACACCGGAGTGCCGATCGGCACCCGGGTACGCGTCGACGAGCCGGCCAACTGGGCGCTGGCCGGCTGGCCGGACGGCGACACCGTGACGGTTGCCGCGTCCCGGCTGCGCGAGGACCGGGCCCCGCTCTACGTGGTGGTGCCGACCGCCACCCAGACCGTACGCACGCCGGTGCTGGTGCAGCTCGCCCAGGCGGTCGCCTCGGCGGTGGAGGCGCAGCGGTCCTTCGACGAGGAGCACCGGATCGCTGTGACGTTGCAGCGCAGCCTGCTGCCGCAGCGGCTGCCGGACGTGAACGGCCTGGACCTGGCCGTCCGGTACGAGCCGGCGAGCGCCCAGACCGAGGTGGGCGGCGACTTCTACGAGCTGGTGATGCTCGACGGGCACCTGCTGGTGGCGATCGGTGACGTGGCCGGGCACTCGCTGCACGCCGCCACCGTGATGGCCGAGCTGCGGCACGCGGTGCGGGCGTACGCGGTCGAGGGGCACCAGCCGGGCGTGATCCTGGACCGGGTCAACGAGCTGATGCGCACCCTGCTGCCGACCGAGCTAGCCACCATCTGCGTCCTGCTGCTCCACCCGCCGACCGGGCTGGTCCGGCTGGCCAGCGCCGGGCACCTGCCGGCACTGCTGAGCCGGGACGGGCGGGTCGAGTTCGTGACGCAGTCCGCGCCGCTGCTCGGCGTACGCGCGCCGCGCCCGCCCGACCTCGAGTTCGTGCTGCCCGCCGGGGCCACGCTCGTGCTCTACACCGACGGGCTGATCGAACGGCGGGACGCCACGATCGACGACGGCATGGCGGCGCTCGGCGTGGCCGCCACCCGGGTGGACGACGACCTGGACGAGTTCTGCCGGCGGCTGCTCGTCGAGCTGGCACCGCCGGAGATCCACGACGACGTGGCGGTGGTGGCGGTCCGCCGCCGCTGACCCGCATCGGCGCGGCCCGCCCCGCGTCACTGTCGCAGGGCGGCCAGCGAGCGGGCGTACGCCGCGGGTGACACCCCGGCGACGGCGGTGAACTCGCGGACCAGGTGGGCCTGGTCGGCGTACCCCAGATCGGCGGCGACCCGCGACCAGTCGAGCGGCCCGGCGGCGGCCTGTTCGATCGCCTCCTGGAGCCGGTAGCGGCGGATCACCCACTTCGGACCGACGCCGACGTGGTCCAGGAAGAGGCGCTGGAGCCGGCGGACGGAGACGGCCCGCCGCCGGGCGAAGTCGGTCACCCGCAGCACGGTCCGGTCGGCGCGGATCTCCTCGACCAGGGCGGTGGCCTCCGCGTTGAGCGGATCAGCGACCGGCGACCACGAGGTCAGCAGGGCGTCCAGGCTCGCGCAGCGCTCGTCGTCGGTGCCCGGGCAGACCGGCCCGTCCGGGATCGGTACGCGCCGGCCGGTCAGCTCGGCGACCGGGCGCCGCCAGAACGGCCGGAAACCGCCCGGGCGGAACTGGACGCCGGAGACCCGGCCGGCGCCGTGCAGCGTGACGGCGAACAGGCCGGTGTCGACGCCGGCGATCTCGCCCTGTTCGGGCGCGCCCTCCTGCGCCTGGAACACCACGTTCACGGCGGGATGCGGCACCACCCGTTGCTCGAACGGCTCGTCCAGGTCCCAGTCGATCAGCCAGTAGTGCTCCACCCACTGGCGCAACGCCGGGGCGGCCATCCGGCGCCGGAACCGGACCTGCTGCCGAAGCCGGACGGGATCGAGGATGCCCCGGTTGTCACGCCGCGGTTCGTGTCGCATTTCTTCAAGACCGCCCTCATACGCTGCCACTATGAGCACGAAGACTAGTGAGCTGCTCGCCGTCGCGGCGCCGCGTACGGCGGCGGTGGTACGGGGCATTTCGGACGACCAGCTCGCCCTGCCCACGCCCTGCCCCGACTACACAGTGCGCGACCTGCTCAATCACCTGTTCGACGTGGTGGTCAACTTCCAGGCGCTGGCGCGTCGGGAGGAGGTCGACTGGTCCGGCAAGACCGATCATCTGACCGACGGATGGCGGGACCGGTTCGCGACCGAGACGATCCGGCTCACCGAGGCGTGGTCCGATCCGGCCACGCAGGAGGGCGTCTCGCCCGGCATGGGGTTGCCGCAGGAGACGGTCGGCTCGATGGCGCTGATCGACCTCACCGTTCACGGATGGGATCTGGCGCGGGCCACCGGCCAGGAGTTGACAGTGGACCCCGCGGTGGTTGCGGCGGGGCACGAGTTCATGGACCGGATGGGCGACACGGGCCAGAAGATGGGCGCGTTCGGCCCGCCGGTGCCCACCGACGCGGCACCGGACGGCATGGACGCGCTGCTCGGCCGGGCCGGACGTGATCCGGCCTGGACCCGCTGATCCGAACGGCCCGCGTTGTCCCGCGCGGGCCGTTCTTGACAGCGCTATTCACTCAGCGAATAGTAAGGGAGGTGTCCACTCAGCACGTCCTGCTCGGGCTGCTCGCCGCCGGGCCACGCCACGGCTACGAGCTGAAGCGCGCGCACGACGAGCGCCTGCCCCGGGCCCGGCCGCTCGCCTTCGGGCAGGTCTACGCGACGCTGGCCCGCCTGCACCGGGACGGCCTGGTCGTGCCGGCCGGCCAGGAACGCGACGGCGGTCCGGACCGGACCGCCTACGCGCTCACCGACGACGGGCGGGCGGCGCTCGACCACTGGCTGGGCACCGTCGAACCACCCATGCCGTACGTGGCGAGCACGCTGTTCGCCAAGGTGGTCGTCGCGCTCCTGGTGGCAGACGCCGCCCAGGCCCGCGGCTACCTGATCGCCCAGCGCCGGGCGCACACGCAGCGGCTGCGTGAGCTGACAGCGCTCAAGACCGCCCCCGGTGCCCGCCTCGACGAGGTGGTCGCCGCCGATTTCGCCGTCGCCCACCTCGACGCCGACCTCCGGTGGCTGCACACCACCCTGGACCGGGTCGTCGACTGGCACCGGGAGGTGCACTCGTGACGTTCCTGCAAGCGCGCGGCGTGGTCCGCGCGTACGGCCACACGCCCGCGCTGCGTGGCGTGACGCTCGACGTGGCCGAAGGCGAGATCCTCGCGGTCACCGGGCCGAGCGGATGCGGCAAGTCCACCTTGCTGCACTGCCTGGCCGGCATCCTGCGTCCCGACGCCGGTCAGGTCACCTGGCGCGGTGAACGGATCGACACGTGGCCGGAGGCGGCCCGCTCCCGGCTGCGCCGTACCGAATTCGGGGTGTTGTTCCAGTTCGGCCAGCTCGTCGCCGAGCTGACCGCGGCGGAGAACGTCGCCCTTCCGTTGTTGCTCGCCGGCACGGGGCGGCGAGCGGCACGGACGGCGGCACTCTCCTGGCTGGACCGGCTCGGTGTGGCCGACGTCGCCGACGTCCGGCCCGGCGAGATGTCCGGCGGGCAGCAGCAACGGTGCGCGCTGTCCCGCGCCCTGGTCACCGAACCACGGGTGATCTTCGCCGACGAACCGACCGGCGCGCTCGACACGCTGGCCGGTGAGCAGGTGCTCACCCAGATCGTCCGGCTGGCCCGCGAGCAGCGCACCACAGTCGTGCTGGTGACCCACGAGCCGCGCATCGCCGCGTACGCGGACCGGGAGGTGAGCCTGCGCGACGGCAGGGTCGACCACACCGGCCTCGGGCTCGACCCGGCGCTGCCGGGCGGATCACGGTGAGGCCGGGCACGCTGCTGCGGCTCGCGCTGGCCGGCACCCGCACCGACATCGCCCGGGTGGTGCTGACCGCGGTGAGCGCCGCGCTGGCGACGCTGGCCGGGCTGGCCGCGCTGACAGTGCTGGCGGTGGTGAAGCCGCCCGGCGATGCCTGGACGCAGTCCGACCAGTACACGAACGCCCTGCTGCGGGAACCCGGCCTGCGTCCCGGCGTCGCGTTCGCGGTGCTGCTGCTCTGCGTACCGGTGCTGGGACTGGCCGGGCAGTGCGCCCGCCTCGGTGCGCCCGGCCGGGACCGGCGGCTCGCCGCGTTCCGGCTGGCCGGCGCCACCCCCGGGCAGGTCACCCGGGTCGCGGTTGCCGAGACCGGCGTGGCGAGCCTGCTCGGTACCCTCGTCGGCCTGGCCGTCTTCCTGGCCGGGCGCCGGCTGCTGCACCGGCCCGACGCCGACGGGCGGCTGCCGCTGCCCACCGACGTGCGTCCGGCGCCGGTCGCCGTGGCCGCCGTGGTGCTCGGCCTGCCGCTGGTGGCCGCGCTGGTCAGCGCGCTGCTGCTGCGGCGGGTCACCACCACCCCGTTCGGCGTCGTACGCCGGGTCCGCACCCGGGCGCCCTGGCCGTGGCCGGGCGTGCTCGTCCTCGCCGCGCTGGCGATGTTCGCCGCGATCCGCCCGCTCCTGCTCTGGTACGAACGGCGTGGCGCGGTGGCCCCCGACTGGCTGGTGCCGACATTGCTCGTCGTCGGCGGGCTGACCGCGATGATCGGCGTGGTGTCGGGCACCGGCTGGATCTCGTACCACACCGGCCGGCTGCTGCACCGGCACGGACGCGGCCCGGCCGCACTGCTGGCCGCCCGCCGGCTGGCCGCCGACCCGTGGGCCGGCAGCCGCACGTTCGCCGCGCTGCTGGCCGCGCTGATCTTCGGCGCCGGTGCCGCGGGACTGCGTGCCGACTTCCAGGCCGAGGCCGAGGTGACCCGCCGCACCGGCTCCGGACTTGCCGACCCGGGCTTCTACCTCGGCGCGATGGACCTGGTCGACCTCGCGGTCGTGGTGGCGATCGCGATCGCCGGCGGCGGGCTGCTCGTGGCGGTGGTCGAGGGGATCACCAGCCGGCGGCGGGCGTACGCGGCGCAGGTGGCGACCGGCGTGCCACGGGCCACCATCGGCCGGTCGCTGCTCTGGGCCGCGCTCGCCCCCGCCGTACCCGCGATCGGGCTCGCGCTGACGGTCGGCTACCTGCTGGTCCGGGGCGTCATGCCGGCACCGAGCAACGGCGGCTTCACGCGGACGATCTGCGACGCCGGCACGGAACTGTGCGGCGACCCGGCCACCGCGGCGCGGTACACCCGTACCGAATGGGTGCCGAAGACGACTGTTCCGCCGGACGTACCGTGGGATCAGCTGGCCTGGCTCGCGGCGGGCGGGCTGGCGGCGGTGCTGTGCACGGTCGTGGCCGGCCTGCTGTTCCTGCGCACCGCGACCTCGGTGGAGGAACTGCGCGCGGGCTGAGCGGTCAGCGGCCGAGCAGGCCGGCGGAGCCGGCGACGGTCAAGCCGATCACCGTCGAACAGCAGCAGACCACGAGCGCGGCGGCGACCACCACGAGGATCAGCCAGGTCGGTCCCCGTCGCGCCGCCGCGGGCTCCTCCGCACTCATGCGGGCAGTCTAGGTTGGTGCGATGGAGCTGATCTCGATCGCCGATGTCCGCGCCGCCGCAGAGGACGTCGCCGGCACCGTGCTGCGGACTCCGCTGGTGCCGGCGCTCTGGGACGATCAGCTGTGGCTCAAGCCGGAGAACCTGCAACCGGTGGGGTCGTTCAAGCTGCGCGGGGCCACCCACGCGGTGGCCCGGCTCGACCCGGCGACCCGGTCGCGGGGCGTGGTCACCCACTCGTCGGGCAACCACGGTCAGGCGCTGGCGTACGCGGCCCGCGCGTTCGGCGTGCCCTGCACAGTGGTGGTCCCCGAGGGCGCGCCGGAGGTCAAGGTGACCCGGATGCGGGCACTCGGTGCGGACGTGCGACTGGTGCCGCCGGCCCGCCGGTTCGCCGAGGCGGAACGGATGGTGGCGGAGACCGGCGCGACGCTGGTGCCACCGTTCGACCACCCGGCGGTCATCGCCGGGCAGGGCACCATCGGGCTGGAGATCGTCGCCGACCTGCCGGACGTCGACGTGGTGCTGGTGCCGGTCGGCGGCGGCGGGCTGGGCTCGGGCGTCGCCACGGCGGTCAAGGCGCTGCGCCCGTCGGCCGCCGTGATCGGCGTGGAGCCGGCACTGGCCGCCGACGCCCAGGAGTCGCTCGCCGCCGGCGAGGTGGTGGTCTGGGACGTGGAACGCACCTACCGGACCTGCGCCGACGGGCTGCGTACGAACCTGTCCGCGTTGACGCTCGCCCACCTGCGCGAGCGGCTCGACGGCATCGTCACGGTCACCGAGGACGAGATCATGGCGGCCACCGGCCGGCTGCTGCGGGACGTGCGGCTGGTGGCCGAGCCGAGCGGCGCAGTCGCCCTGGCCGCCCGGCTGTTCCACAGTGGCGAGCTGCCGACCGGCCGTACCGTCGCGGTCGTGACCGGCGGCAACGCCGACCAGCACGTGCTGTCCGCCGCGCTCGCCCAGGTGTAGGGAAGGGCCCCTCCTTACACGGCGCGGCCGACGCGGTCGAGGATCCAGGCGTTGACGAACGCCTCCTCGCGCCACGAGTCGTAGCGGCCGCTCGGACCGCCGTGACCCGCGCCCATCTCGGTCTTGAGCAGGTAGTCGCCGGCCGGCGCGAACGACCGCAGCCGGGCGATCCACTTGGCCGGCTCGTGGTAGAGCACGCGGGTGTCGTTGAGGCTGGTCACCGCCAGGATCGCCGGGTATTCGACGGTGGTCACGTTCTCGTACGGCGTGTACGACTTCATGTACGCGTAGACCTCGGGGTCGTCGAGCGGGTTGCCCCACTCCTCCCACTCGGTCACGGTCAGCGGCAGCGACGGGTCGAGGATCGAGGTGAGCGCGTCCACGAACGGCACCTGCGCGACGATGCCGGTGAACGCGTCCGGGGCGAGGTTCGCCACCGCGCCCATCAGCAGGCCGCCGGCCGAGGCGCCCCGGGCGACCAGCCTGTCGCTCGCCGTCCAGCCCGCCTTGACCAGGTGCCGGGCGCAGGCCACGAAGTCGGTGAACGTGTTCTTCTTGGCCAGCAGCTTGCCCTCGTCGTACCAGCGCCGGCCCAGCTCACCGCCGCCCCGGATGTGCGCCACCGCGAAGATCACGCCGCGGTCGAGCAGGCTCAGCCGGGCGATCGAGAACCACGGGTCCATGCTCGCCTCGTACGAGCCGTAGCCGTAGATGACGGCGGGCGCCGAACCGTCGCGCGGCGTGTCGCGGCGGCAGACGAGCGAGATCGGTACGCGGGTGCCGTCGTCGGCGAGCGCCCAGTCCCGGTGCTGCTCGTAGTCGGCCGGGTCGTACGCCCGCCCGTCCGGCCCGGGAAGGACCGGCTTCTGCCGGCGCAGCGTCAGCTCACGGGTCACCAGGTCGTAGTCGTAGACCGAGTCGGGGGTGACGAGCGAGGTGTAGCGCAGCCGTACCTCGTTCGTGCGGTACTCCGGGTTCGCGTCCAGCCCCACGCTGTAGATCGGCTCGGGGAAGTCGATGTCCCAGCTGTCGTCGCTGCCCACCGGCAGCACCCGCAGGCCGGTCAGCCCGTTGGTGCGCAGCGACACCACGAGGTGGTTCTCGAACGCGTCGACCGCCTCCAGCCGGGTGCCGGGCGTGTGCGGGATCAGCGGCTCCCACTCGCCCGGCGCGTCCGCCGAGGTGTACGCCAGCGCGAAGTCTTCCGCGCCGTCGTTGTGCAGGATCAGGAAGCGGTGGCCGTGGTGCTCCACCGCGTACTCGATGCCCTGACGCCGCGGGGCCACGACGGCGGGCGCACCGGTCGGGTTGGACGCCGGGATCACCCACACCTCGCTGGTGATCTTGCTGTGGATGTCGATGACCACGAAGCGCTCGGAGCGGGTCAGCTCGACGCCGACCCAGAACCGCTCGTCGTCCTCCTGGTGGACCACCACGTCCTCGGTGGACGACGTGCCGACGGTGTGCCGCCAGACCCGGTTCGGCCGCCACGCCTCGTCCACCGTCACGTAGAACAGCGTGGACGCGTCACTGGACCAGGCCGTGCCGTAGAACGTGTCCGGCACCTCGTCCGGCAGCGACTCGCCGGTGGTCAGGTCCTTGATCCGCAGCGTGAAGCGCTCGTCGCCGGAGAAGTCGGTGGAGTAGGCCAGCCAGCGCCCGTCCGGGCTGACGTCGAACGCCCCGAGGGAGAAGAAGTCGTGCCCCTCGGCGAGCTGGTTGCCGTCGAGCAGCACCTCCTCGCCGTCGAGCGGGGCGCCGTCCACGCTGACCGGGGGCGCCGTCTCGCCCGCCCGCACCGCGCGGCGGCAGTGCACGCCGTACTGCTGCCCCTCGACCGTACGGGTGTAGTACCAGTAGCCGTCCTTGCGCGTCGGCACCGACAGGTCGGTCTCCTGGGTGCGCCGGCGCGTCTCCTCGAACAGCTCCGCGCGCAGCCCGGCCAGGTGGGCGGTGCGCGCCTCGGTGTACGCGTTCTCGGCGTCCAGGTACGCGATCGTGTCCGGGTCGTCCTTGACGGCGAGCCAGGCGTACTCGTCGATCACGGTGTCACCGTGGTGGACGCGCTCGGACGGGACGCGCTTGGCGACGGGCGGTGGGGTTTCGGTCACGGCGCCACGTTACCGGTCGCCGGGCCGCCGCCGGGCTCGCCCGCCGACCGAATCCCACGACTCGCCGCCAGGTCTTTCGAACATGTGTACGATAACCGCCATGGCGGATGCGGCACGTTCCACCCCCCGGCTCGGAGCCCTCGACATCACCCGGAAGCTGGCCGCGATCTGCGGCGACCCGTTCGCCCGCTTCGCCGGCCCGGCCGACGAGGTGGCCGGCCGTACCGCCCGATGGGTGGCAGTGCCGGGCGGCCCGCACGCCGCGGCGGAGGTGTTGCGGCTGGCCGCCGCGTACGACCTGACAGTGGTGCCCCGCGGCGCCGGCACGAAGATCGACTGGGGTGCCGCGCCGGAACAGGTGGACATCATGCTCGACACCGGCCGCCTCGCCGGGGTCTGGCACGAGCCGCGTGACGCGGCGGTGGCCGAGATCGGCGCCGGTACGCCGCTGCGCGCGGTCCAGGCCACGCTGGCGCGCACCAACCGGCGGCTGCCCGTCGACGCGCCCTCGCCGGGCGCGACGCTCGGCGGGGTGCTCGCCGCCGACGAGTCCGGTCCGCTGCGGCACCGGCACGGCAGCCCTTGCGCCCAGCTCGTCGGGGTGCGCTACCTCGACGCCGACGGCGAGTTGGTCAGCGTCGGCGAGTCCGGCACGGAGGCGCTCGGCCGGGCCGCCCCGGGCAGCGGCGCCGGCCGGCCGGGTGGCGGGGACGCGATCCTCGGCCGGGGCGAGGTGCCCGGGCTCGACGTGGCCCGGCTGCTCTGCGGCTCGCAGGGCGGGCTCGGCGTGCTCGTCTCGGCCACCATGCGGGTGCACGCCGTGCCGGCCGGGCGGCTCTGGGTGTCCCGTCCGGTGTGGACGCCGCTGGAGGTGCACGACCTGGTCCGGGCCGTCCTGGCCGCCGACGTCGACCCGGCCGCCGTCGAACTGGACCTGCCGGTGCCGGTGCCGCTGCCCCGGCGTCGCATCCCGGCCACGCACCCGTCGGTGGTCAACCGCCCCGACCACCCGGCCGTGACCGGGCGACCGGCGGCGGGCAGCCTGGTGGTGCTGCTGGAGGGCGGCCCGGCCGACGTGACCGAGCGGGCCGAGCGGCTCACCGCGGTCCTCGGCGCCGAGGCGATAGTCGGTCACCACGCGCCGGAATGGTGGGGGCGCTACCCGTTCGCGCCCGGCGACACGGCGCTGCGCATCGAGGTGCCGATAGGCGACCTGCACGCCGCCGTCTACGCGTTGCGCGACGCCACCGGCGGCCCGGTGCCGGTACGCGGCTCGGTCGGCTCGGGCACCGTGCACGCCGCCCTGTCCGGCGCGCTGCCCCCCGAGCGGGTCGCCTCGATCCTCACCGCCGTCCGCAGCGTGCTGATCGCCCGGCGGGGCCGGTGCGTGGTGGTGGCCGCGCCGGCGGCGGTACGCCGTGCCGTGGACCTCTGGGGCGAGTTGCCCGCGTTGCCGCGCCTGCGTAGCGCCAAGGCCCACCTGGACCCGCACCACCGCCTGGCTCCCGGTCGCCTCCCCGGCGGCCTCTGACCGCCTCGCCCTCCCCGGCACCAGCCGGCCCGCGCGCCAACGGGCGGCCTGAGGCGCGTCAGTGGCGTGCCGAAGTGGGTTGACCATGAAGTTGACGGGGAGGAAACGGGCGAATTGAGCGGCTAAGTTCATGATCGACGGGGCGCGTGTCCGGACGCGGGCCCGCCCCGCGCGGGGTGGGAGGGCTAGGGGGTGTCGTTTCGGAGGACCAGGATGGCTATGTCGTCGCGTGGGGGCTCGACCGAGAACGCGATGGTGGCGGCGCGCAGCCGGGCGGCCACCACGTCGGCCGAGTACCCGGCCAGCGGCGCCGCCGACTCGCGCAGCCGGTCGGTGCCGAACAGCTCGCGTCCGCGCCGCCGCTCGGTGACCCCGTCGGTGTAGAAGATCAGCGCGTCCCCGGGCTTGAGCGTCAGCTCGGCGGTCGGTGTGGTGATCGCGTCGAGCAGGCCCAGCGCCGTACCGCCGACGCCGACGAACGTCGCCCCTCCACCGCCGTGCAGCAGCACCGGGCGGTCGTGGCCGGCCAGGTGCAGCGAGACGTCGAGCTGGCCGCCGTCGCCGGGTGCGACAGCCGCCAGCGCCAGCGTGCAGTAGCGTCCGCCGCCGCGCTCCACGAGCGTCTCGTTGAGCCGGCCGAGCACCTCGGGCAGCGGTTTGCCGTCACCGACGAGCACCCGGATCACGTCCCGGACCAGGCCGGTCACGGCGGCGGCCTGCACGCCCTTGCCTGATACGTCGCCGACCACCACGAGCCAGCGGCCGTCCGGCAGCGGAAGCACGTCGTAGAAGTCGCCGCCGACCTCCGCGTCGTCGCCGGTCGGGACGTACTCGGCGGCGAAGCCGATGCCCTCGACCACCGGCAGCACCGGCGGCAGCAGCGACTGCTGGAGCGTCTGGGCGACCCGGCGGCGCTCGGCGTGGATGCGGGCGTTCTCGATGGCGAGGGCGGCGCGGCGGGCCACGTCCTCCAGCACCGACACCTCGTCCGGGTCGTGCCGGTGCCGCTGGTGGCGGCCCACGGCGAGGGTGCCGAGCCGCTGGCCGCGGGCGATAAGCGGTACGGCGAAACCCTCCATCGGTCCGCCGAGCGGCACCTGGGCGGCGTTGCGGGACGCCTCGCGCAGCCGGGACTGGATCGAGTCCGGGCCGGTCTCCTGGAGGATCCGGTGCAGCTGCGGCAGCATCGCCTCGTCGGCGTGGCTGGACGCGGCGAGGCGCAGCCGGCCCCACTCGTCGGTGGTGTGCACGGCGCACCACTGGCCGAGCCGGGGCACCACGAGCTGCGGGACGAGTGCCATGGTCAGCTCGACGTCGAGCGACTGGGCGAGCAGTTCGCTGGCCTCAGCCAGGAACGTCAGCCAGGTGGACCGGCGTACGTCGGCGCGGCGCAGCCGGTCGTTCTCCAGGTGCAGCGACAGCCGCTCGGCGGCCAGCACGGCGAGTGGCCGCGCGTACGCCGAGGGCGCCGCGTCCAGCTCCAGCTCACCGGCGTACGGGCGGTGCACGGCCAGCGGTACGCGCAGCAGCTCGCTGCCGTCGCGTGGCGGCCGGCCGTACCTGGCGAAGACCTGGGTGCCGAGTCCGTCGCCCCGGTCCAGCCGTACCGTGCCACCGGCGGCGCCCACCATCTCGCCGACCCGGGTCAGCAGTCCGGTGGCGAACTCGGGCAGCGGCTCGTCGGCGTACGCGTCGGGGGTGAGCTGCATCAACTCGCTCATGGCCGCGGCGCTCGGCGTACCGTCGCCGTTTCGGTCCGGTTCGGCGACGCGCAGTGGGCCGGCCGACGGCCGGGCGGACCCACCCGGGCCGGGCCGGTCGAGGCGGAACCAGACGCCCTTGCCGGTGGGCAGGTACGTGGTGCCCCACCGGCTGGAGAAGTGGTCGACGAGCAGCAGGCCGCGCCCCCGGGCGGCGACCTCGGTGATGTCGGACGTGGTGTTGCGCACGCCCACGATCAGCTCGTCGACCGGGCCGGAGGCGAAGTCGGTGACTGTCACGGTGAGGCCGTTGTGGTCGGTGTCGACCTCGATGTCCAGTTCGGTACGCGCGTGCTCGACGGCGTTCGTGGTCAGCTCGGTGGTGAGCAGCAGCGCCTCGTTCAGCAGTTCGGGCAGCCGCGCTTCGAGCAGCATGGTGCGGACCAGTGCGCGGGCCGCCGCCGGCGTGCGGCGGTCGGCGGGGAGGCGGACCCGGCGGACGCGCTCGTCCGCGCCCCCGCTAGCAGGCCCTGCCTCCGCTGACACCTTCGTATCCTCCACCGCCTCCACCCCGGGTGCCAAGCGTCCCGGTGAACCCACCACCCGGGTCGATACCGCACGTGACGCGCGATCACACGCGGTGACCTCGACGGATCGCGCGGCACAATGATGGGATGGCCCGTGTGACCGCACGAGCCCGAGCGGAGCGAGGAACGATGGCCACGGTGAATCAGTCGGTGACCGCTGACCCGTCCGCGTCCGACCACGAGGCGCTCCTCGGCGAACTGGTCGAGGCGTTGCGTCGGGTGGGGCGCGGCGATCTGCGGGTGCGCCTGCCCCGGCGGGCGGGTCTGCCCGGTGAGGTCGCCGACGCCTTCAACGACGTGGTGTCGTTGCAGGAGCGGCAGCACCTGGACCTGCGGCGGATCAGCCGGATCGTCGGCCGTGACGGCCGGCTCACCGAGCGCCTGGACGACGAGGGCCTGGACGGCTCGTGGGCGGAGGGGCAGCGGGCGGTCAACTCGCTCATCGACGACCTGGGCCGGCCGACCACCGAGATCGCCCGGGTCATCGTGGCGGTGGCCGACGGCGACCTGTCCCAGCACATGGCGCTGGAGATCGACGGTCGCCCGCTCCGCGGTGAGTATCTGCGCATCGGCCGGACCGTGAACACGATGGTGGACCAGCTCTCGTCGTTCGCCGACGAGGTGACGCGTGTGGCCCGCGAGGTGGGCACCGAGGGCAAGCTGGGCGGCCAGGCCGACGTGCGCGGGGTGGCCGGCACCTGGAAGGACCTCACCGACTCGGTGAACACCATGGCGTCGAACCTCACCGGGCAGGTCCGGTCGATCTCCCAGGTGGCGACGGCTGTGGCGAAGGGCGACCTGTCGCAGAAGATCACGGTCGGGGCGCGCGGCGAGGTGGCCGAGCTGGCCGACACGATGAACTCGCTCACCGACACGCTGCGGCTGTTCGCCGAGCAGGTGACCCGGGTGGCCCGCGAGGTGGGCACCGAGGGCAAGCTGGGCGGCCAGGCCGAGGTGCCGGGCGTGGCCGGCACCTGGAAGGACCTGACCGACAACGTCAACTCGATGGCGTCGAACCTGACCGCGCAGGTGCGCAACATCGCCCAGGTGTCGACGGCGGTGGCGAAGGGTGACCTGTCGCAGAAGATCACGGTGGCGGCCCAGGGCGAGATCCTGGAGCTGAAGGACACCGTGAACACGATGGTGGACCAGCTGTCGTCGTTCGCCGACGAGGTCACGCGGGTGGCCCGCGAGGTGGGCATCGAGGGCAAGCTGGGCGGCCAGGCGCAGGTACGAGGCGTCTCCGGCACGTGGCGCGACCTCACCGAGAACGTCAACCAGCTCGCCGGCAACCTGACCAGCCAGGTCCGCAACATCTCCCAGGTCTCCACGGCGGTCGCCAAGGGCGACCTGGGTCAGAAGATCACTGTGGACGCGCAGGGCGAGATCCTGGAGCTGAAGAACACAGTCAACACGATGGTGGACCAGCTCTCCTCGTTCGCCGACGAGGTGACCCGGGTGGCCCGTGAGGTGGGTACCGAGGGCAAGCTGGGTGGTCAGGCCCAGGTCAAGGGCGTCTCGGGTACGTGGCGCGACCTGACCGACAACGTGAACTCAATGGCGTCCAACCTGACCAGCCAGGTGCGGAACATCGCCTCGGTCACCACCGCGGTGGCGAAGGGTGACCTGTCGCAGAAGATCACAGTGGACGCGCGAGGCGAGATCCTGGAGCTGAAGTCCACTGTCAACACGATGGTGGATCAGCTCTCGTCGTTCGCCGACGAGGTGACCCGGGTGGCGCGCGAGGTGGGTACCGAGGGCAAGCTGGGTGGTCAGGCGCAGGTGCGCGGCGTCGCCGGCACCTGGCGCGACCTGACCGACAACGTGAACTCGATGGCGTCGAACCTGACCGCGCAGGTGCGCAACATCGCCCAGGTGTCGACGGCTGTCGCCAAGGGTGACCTGTCGCAGAAGATCACAGTGGACGCGCAGGGCGAGATCCTGGAGCTGAAGTCCACAGTCAACACGATGGTGGACCAGCTCTCGTCGTTCGCCGACGAGGTCACGCGCGTGGCCCGTGAGGTGGGTACCGAGGGCAAGCTGGGTGGTCAGGCCCAGGTCAAGGGCGTCTCGGGTACGTGGCGGGACCTGACCGACAACGTGAACTCGATGGCCTCGAACCTGACCAGCCAGGTGCGGAACATCGCCTCGGTCACCACGGCGGTGGCGAACGGCGACCTGGGTCAGAAGATCACTGTGGACGCGCAGGGCGAGATCCTGGAGCTGAAGAACACAGTCAACACGATGGTGGACCAGCTCTCCTCGTTCGCCGACGAGGTCACACGCGTGGCGCGTGAGGTGGGTACCGAGGGCAAGCTGGGCGGTCAGGCCCAGGTCAAGGGCGTGTCCGGTACGTGGCGCGACCTCACCGAGAACGTCAACCAGCTCGCCTCCACCCTGACCACGCAGTTGCGCGCCATCGCGCAGGTCTCCACGTCGGTGACCCGCGGCGACCTGACCCAGCGGATCAACGTGAAGGCGCAGGGCGAGGTCGCCGAGCTGAAGGACAACATCAACCAGATGATCGTCACCCTCCGGGAGACGACGAAGAAGAACGCCGAGCAGGGCTGGCTGGACTCGAACCTGGCCCGGATCGGCGGTCTGCTCCAGGGCCAGCGCGACCTGGGCGAGGTCTGCCGCATGATCATGCAGGAGGTGACCCCGCTGGTGGACGCGCAACTCGGCGCGTTCTTCCTGACGGACAGCTCCGAGGGCAGCATGCGGCTGCGGCTCACCGCCTCCTACGGGTACGTGGCACGCGGCCACGACGTCACGTTCGGCCCGGGTGAGGGGCTGGTCGGGCAGGCCGCCCTGTCGCGTCGGACGATCCGGGTCAAGGCGCAGCCGGACGGGCGCCTCGTCGTACGGTCCGGGCTGGCCGACACGCCCCCGGCCGACCTGGTGGTGCTGCCGGTCCAGTTCGAGGGCGAGCTGCTCGGCGTCATCGAGTTCGCCGGCGTGGCCACGTTCTCCGAGCTGCACCTGGCGTTCCTGGAGCGGCTGGTGCTCACCATCGGCGTCGCGGTCAACACCATCCAGGCCAACCGGCGTACGGAGGAGCTGCTGGCGCAGTCGCAGCGGCTGGCGCACGAGATGCAGGACCAGTCGGCCGAGTTGCAGCGCACCAACGCCGAGCTGGAGGACAAGGCGAAGCTCCTGTCCGAGCAGAAGGCCAACATCGAGACGCAGAACCGGGAGATCGAGCTGGCCCGCCTCGGCCTGGAGGAGAAGGCGCAGCAGCTCACCCGCGCGTCGGCGTACAAGTCGGAGTTCCTGGCGAACATGAGCCACGAGCTGCGTACGCCGCTGAACTCGCTGCTCCTGCTGGCCCGGCTGCTGGCCGAGAACCCGGAGCGCAACCTCAGCGCGAAGCAGATCGAGTTCGCCCGGACCATCCACGGCGCCGGGTCGGACCTGCTGTCGCTGATCGACGACATCCTCGACCTGTCCAAGATCGAGGCGGGCCGGATGGACGTGGAGCCCACCGAGATCCAGTTCGCCGAGATCCGCGGCTACGTCGAGCAGGCGTTCGCGCCGCAGGCCGAGGAGAAGGGCCTGGACTTCCAGGTGCGGGTGAGCCGCGACCTGCCGCCCGCGCTGGTCACCGACGCCCAGCGGTTGCAGCAGATCCTGCGCAACCTGCTGTCGAACGCGGTGAAGTTCACCGACAACGGCGCGGTGACGCTGCGGATCGGCCCGGCGGCCGAGAACGCCGTCTTCGACGTGCCGGCGCTGACCAACGCGCAGCGGGTGATCGCGTTCACCGTGATAGACACCGGGATCGGGATCTCCGACGACAAGCTCTCGCTGATCTTCGAGGCGTTCCAGCAGGCGGACGGCACCACCAGCCGCCGCTACGGCGGCACCGGGCTCGGCCTGTCCATCAGCCGTGACCTGGCCCGCCTGCTCGGCGGCACGATCACCGTCTCGTCCGCGCCCGGTCAGGGGTCGACGTTCACCCTCTTCGTACCCGATGTGCTGGCGCCGGACGCGGTGGTGGCACCGGCGCCACCGTCGCCGAGCCGCGCGGGCCTGCCGTCGTCGCTGCTCATGCCGATGGAGTTGCCGCAGCCGCAGGAGACGCCCGCGACCCGGCGCCTGGACGGCGTGACCGTGCTGATCATCGACGACGACGTCCGGAACGTGTTCGCGCTGACGTCCGCGTTGGAACTGCACGGGATGACCGTGTTGTACTCGGACAACGGGGCGGACGGTGTCCGCCAGCTCGCCGAGCACCCGGAGGTGGACATCGTCCTGATGGACGCCATGATGCCGGACCAGGACGGGTACGAGACGACAGCGCAGATCCGCCGCAACCACCGGTTCGCGGACCTGCCGGTCGTGTTCCTGACCGCGAAGGCGATGCCCGGCGACCGGGAGTCGGCGCTCGGCGCCGGCGGCAGCGACTACATCACCAAGCCGGTGGACCTGGACGAGCTGATCGAACTGATGGCGTCCTGGATCGGCCGGAGCCGAGGCGAGGAGAACGCGTGACGCAGACGGCCAAGGCCCTGCTGGTGGACGACCGGCGGGAGAACCTGATGGCGCTGGAGGCGATCCTCCAGGGTCTCCCGGTGCAGTCGGTCGCGGTGGAGAGCGGCGAGGCGGCGCTCAAGCAGCTCCTGGTGGACGACTTCGCGGTGATCCTGCTGGACGCCCAGATGCCGGACATGGACGGGTTCGAGACCGCCACCCACATCAAGCGGCGCGAGCGCACCCGGCACGTACCGATCATCTTCCTGACCGCCGCGGACAAGGACGCGCAGCTCGCGCTGCGCGGCTACGCGGCCGGCGCGGTCGACTACCTGACCAAGCCGTTCGACCCGTGGGTGCTGCGCGCCAAGGTGACGGTCTTCGTCGACCTGTGGGTGAAGACGCGGCAGCTCGCCGCCCAGTCGGATCTGGTCCGGGAGCGGGATCTCCAATGGCGGCACCTGACCGACGCGGTGGACGAGGCGACGGCGCTGCTGCGTGCCGACGACGACCCGTCGACCCGGGAACGCGCGGTGGAGCTGCTGGAGCAGGCGCGCTGGGGCAACACCCGCTGACGGTTCAGCCGCCGGCCGGGCCGCCGTGCCCGGTCGCGGCCCGCCGGGCCCGCCAGCGGTCGCCGAGCGATTCCAGTTCCTCCTGTACGAAGAGGAAGAAGTCGCGCATCTCGGCGACCCGCTCACCGGCCGGTGTGTTTCGCCCGTGCAGCGCGTCGACCCCGCCGGCGGCGATGTCGATGAAGTTCTTGTAGATCGTGGTCTTGGTGATGGTCGCCTCGTACCACGGGTTGTCGGGCATCCGGTAGCGGTCGCTCCGGGAGCCCTTGACCGGCTCGCGGACCAGCATGGCGAACTGGGTCAGGTAGCGCACCGCGCCGCTCACCGCCGCCGCGCTGACGCCGAGCCGGCCGGCGATCTCGCCCGCGGTGAGCGGGTCGTCGGCGCTCATCACTGTGAACAGGACCCGGGCGGCCATCCGGGGGAAGCCCACGTCGGCGAAGGCCATCGCCATCCGCTCGACGAAGAGGTGGACCTCTTCCTCGTCGTGCTGGGGCGGCACGTTCATGGTCGGCTCCTCGACACTCACCCCGTGACCCTACAGTCTTCACAAGTTTGTGAAACAAGCGTAGCTTCTGAAGTATGGAAACGGCAATCGATGTGTCCGGCCTGGTGAAGACCTTCGGCCGCACCCGGGCCCTCGACGGGCTCGACCTGACTGTTCGCACCGGAGAGGTGCACGGCTTCCTGGGCCCGAACGGCTCCGGCAAGTCGACCACCATCCGGGTGCTGCTCGGCCTGCTGCGGGCGGACGCGGGGGCCGTCCGACTGCTGGGCGGCGACCCGTGGCGGGACGCGGTGGCGCTGCACCGCCGCCTCGCGTACGTGCCCGGCGACGTCACGCTCTGGCCCCACCTCAGCGGCGGCGAGGTGA
The DNA here is from genome assembly GCF_024519755.1 of Micromonospora sp. Mcm103. NCBI lineage: Bacteria > Bacillati > Actinomycetota > Actinomycetes > Micromonosporales > Micromonosporaceae > Micromonospora > Micromonospora sp. Mcm103. The sequence goes on along the minus strand of NZ_JALJRJ010000024.1, from coordinate 20,617 downwards.
TCGACCTGCTCGGCCGGCTGCGCGGCGGGCTCGACCCGAGACGCCGCGCCGAACTGCTGGAGTCGTTCGAGCTGGACCCGCGCAAGAAGGGCCGCACCTACTCCAAGGGCAACCGGCAGAAGGTCGGCCTGGTCGCCGCGCTCGCCTCCGACGTCGAACTGCTCATCCTCGACGAGCCGACCTCCGGGCTCGACCCGCTGATGGAGGAGGTCTTCCAGCACTGGGTCCGCCGGGCCCGGCAGGACGGGCGCACCGTGCTGCTGTCCAGCCACATCCTCGCCGAGGTGGAGGCGCTCTGCGACCGGGTGACGATCATCCGGGCCGGCCGGACCGTCGAGTCCGGCACGCTCGGCGACCTGCGCCACCTCCACCGCACCGCGATCGACGCCGAGGTCACCGCGCCGCTGGACGGCCTGGCCGACCTGCCGGGTGTGCACGACCTGCGGGTGGACGGGCAGCGGGTCCGCTTCGACGTGGACACCGCGTCGCTCGACGCCGCGCTGCGCCGGCTCACCGAGCTGGGCGTACGCAGCCTGGTCAGCACGCCGCCCACGCTTGAGGAACTGTTCCTGCGGCACTACGAGGCCGCGTCCCCCGCGTCGGCGCCCTCCTCCGGCGTGGCGCGTTCCGAGACGGCGGACCGGTCATGAGCACGCTCACCGGCACCCGTCACCTGGTCCGGCTGATCATGCGCCGGGACCGCCTCCTGCTGCCGCTGTGGGTGCTCGTGCTCGCGGTACTGCCGATCACGTACGCGGCCAGCTTCTTCGAACTGTTCCCCACCGCCGCCGAGCGGGTCGCGTACCTGGAGGGCACCGCCCGCAACCCGTCGATCGTCGCGCTGCTCGGCCCGGCGTACGGCGACAGCGTCGGCGCGCTCACCGCCCAGCGCAGCGGCTTCCTGCTGCTCATCGTCGCGCTGGCGAGCCTGCTCACGGTCATCCGGCACACCCGCACCGAGGAGGAAGCCGGGCGGCGGGAACTGCTCGGCGGCAGCGTGCTCGGACGGCACGCCGGACTGACCGCCGCGCTGCTCGTCACGTACGGCGCCGACCTGGTGCTCGGGCTGCTCACCGCCGCCGGGCTCGTCTCGACCGGGCTGCCGGTCGGCGGCTCGGTCGCGTACGGGCTGGTCACCGTGCTGACCGGCGCTGTCTTCGCGACGCTCGGCGGGCTGGCCGCCCAGCTCACCGAGACCGCGGGCGGGGCGCGGGGCGTCGGCCTCGCCGGTCTCGGCGCCGCGCTCGGGCTGCGCCTGGCCGGGGACACCGCCGGCAACGACTGGCCGAGCTGGCTGTCCCCGCTGGGCTGGGGCGCGCGCGTCCGGCCGTACGAGGGGGAGCGGTGGTGGGTGCTGCTGCTGCCGCTGGCCGCGACGGTGCTGCTCGCCGCGCTCGCGTACCCGATCTCGGTCCGCCGCGACCTGGGCGCGGGCGTGCTGCCGCCCCGGCTCGGCCCGGCCGGCGCGGGCGGCGCGTTGTCCGGGCCGTTCGGGCTGGCCTGGCGGCTGCACCGGGGGCAGATCCTCTGGTGGTCGGTCGGGTTCGGCCTGCTCGGGCTGATCCTCGGTGGCGCCGCGGAGGCGGCCGGCCGGTCCGTCGAGGGGAGTCCGCGGATGGAGGAGATCGTGGCCCGGCTCGGCGGGGCGTCCGGGATGGCCGACGCGTACCTGGGGGTCACGCTGAGCCTGGCCGGGCTCGCCGCCGCCGGGTACGGCATCCAGGCCGCGCTGCGGATGCGCGCCGAGGAGTCCGCCGGGCACGCGGAGCCGGTGCTCGCCACCGGAACGCGGCGCTCGACCTGGCTGCTGTCGCACGTGGCGTTCGCGCTGCTCGGCCCGGTGGTGGTGCTCGCGGTGACCGGGCTCGCGACCGGCCTGACGTACGGGCTGAGCACCGGTGACGTGCCCCGCCAGCTGGGCCGGATGCTCGCCGCAGGCCTGGCCCAGGTGCCGGCGGCGTGGGTGCTGGCCGGGCTCGCCGTGCTGCTCTACGGCCTGCTGCCCCGGCTCGCGTCCGCCGCATGGGTGGTGCTGGCGGTCTGCGTGCTGCTCGGGCAGCTCGGCGCGGTGCTGGAGCTGGACCAGTGGCTGCTGGACGTGTCCCCGTTCACGCACACTCCGCAGGTGCTGCGCGCCACGTGGACCGCAACCCCCCTCTACGTGCTGACGGCGTTGGCGATGACCCTGGCCACAGTCGGCCTGCTGACGTTCCGCCGCCGCGACATCCCCGTCCTCTAGCGCCGTTGATCTTGCACTTGTGGCCCCGACAAAAGGTGTGAATCACCCGAGTGAAGGGCCGCAAGTGCAAGATCGCGGGGAGAACCCCGAGGGTCAGGGGGTGGCTTCGTTGCGGATCATCAGGGCGCTGCGGAGGCCGGTGATGTCCAGGACGCGGATCAGGAAGTCGCCGACGTTTGTGAGCATCAGCACGCACTGGGCGTGACTGGCCTTGCGGCTGAGCACCACGAGCGTGCCGAGCCCCTGCGAGTCGCAGAACGTGACCCCGGCCAGGTCGAGCACGATGCGCGGGGGCGGATCCGCCAGCACCTCGTTCACCACTGTCGAGAGCTGGGCGGCCGTGAGCATGTCGATCTCACCGGCCAGGCGAAGCACTGCTTCGTCACCCGTCCGGTGTACGGTGATGGACAGTTCGGCACGATCCACCCGGTCAGCCTATCGCGATCTCGACCAACGGGCCTGTCGAGCGGATCGCCGTCGGCCCGTCGCGCCGCTCAGGCGGGTGAGCCTGGTAACCCCCGTCGCGGGGTGCCTGCCAGGCAGCACTCCGGCGCTGACACAATGGCCCCATCGTGACCGAGACCTTTTCCGCCGGATCCGGCCGCTACCCGGCCGACGCCCCGGCCTCCGAGGCCCTGTTCGACCGCGCCAAGGCCGTCGTGCCCGGCGGGGTCAACTCTCCCGTGCGCGCGTTCCGTGCCGTCGGCGGCACCCCGCGCTTCATGGTCCGGGGGGAGGGTCCGTGGCTCTTCGACGCCGACGGTCGTCGCTACGTCGACCTGGTCTGCTCCTGGGGCCCGCTGATCCTCGGCCACGCGCACCCGGCGGTGGTGGAGGCGCTGCGCGAGGCGGCGCCGCTCGGCACCAGCTTCGGCACGCCGACGCCGGGTGAGGTCGACCTCGCCGAGGAGATCATCGCGCGGACGCCGGTGGAGCAGGTCCGCCTGGTCAACTCCGGCACCGAGGCGACCATGTCGGCGATCCGGCTGGCCCGCGGCTTCACCGGCCGCGCCAAGATCATCAAGTTCTCCGGCTGCTACCACGGCCACTCGGACGCGCTGCTCGCCGCCGCCGGCTCCGGCGTGGCCACGTTCGGCCTGCCCGACTCGCCCGGCGTGACCGGCGCGGCAGCGGGCGACACCATCGTGCTGCCGTACAACGACCTGCGCGCGGTCGAGGAGGCGTTCGCCGCCGAGGGGCAGCACATCGCCGCGATCATCACCGAGGCCGCAGCCGGCAACATGGGCGTGATCGCGCCCCGCGACGGCTTCAACTCCGAGCTGGCCCGGATCGCCCACGCGAACGGTGCGCTGCTCATCGTCGACGAGGTGATGACCGGGTTCCGGGTGTCCCGCGCCGGATGGCACGGCCTCGACCCGTCGGACGCGGACCTGTGTACGTACGGGAAGGTCATGGGTGGCGGCCTGCCCGCCGCGGCGTTCGGCGGGCGCGCGGAGATCATGGCGAAGCTCGCCCCGGCCGGCCCGGTCTACCAGGCCGGCACGCTCTCCGGTAACCCGCTGGCCTGCGCGGCCGGTCTGGCCACGCTGCGGCTGGCCGACGACGCGCTCTACCGGCGGCTCGACGAGACCGCCGCCGCGCTCGGCAAGCTCACCACCGAGGCGCTGTCCGCGGCCGGCGTGCCGCACCGCCTCTCCACCGCGGGCAACATGTTCTCGGTCTTCTTCACCGACGCGGACGTGCACGACTACGACAGCGCCCGCACCCAGGTGGTGCCGGCGTTCAAGGCGTTCTTCCACGCGATGCTCGCCGGCGGCGTCTACCTGCCGCCGAGCGCGTTCGAGTCGTGGTTCGTCTCGACCGCGATCGACGACGCCGCGTGGGAGCAGATCGCCGCCGCCCTGCCGGTGGCGGCGCGGGCGGCAGCGGCGGCGGGAAGCGGGGGGTAAAGATGGCGGAGACCGTGGTGCACGTGCTGCGGCACGGTGAGGTGTACAACCCGGACGGCATCCTCTACGGCCGCCTGCCCGGGTTCCGCCTCTCCGAGCTGGGCGTGCAGATGGCCAAGGCGGCGGCGCAGGCGCTCGCCGACCGGACCGTGGTGCACGTGGTGGCCAGCCCGCTGGAGCGCGCCCAGCAGACCGCCGAGCCGATCGCGGCGCAGTTCGGCCTCTCCGTCGGCGTCGACGAGCGCCTGATCGAGAGCGCGAACTGGTTCGAGGGCAAGAAGGTCTCGCCCGGTGACGGTTCGTTCCGCGACCCGCGCAACTGGTGGGTGCTGCGCGACCCGGTGACCCCGTCGTGGGGCGAGGCGTACCGGGCCATCGCGGAGCGCATGTTCGCCGCGCTGCACGCCGCCCGGGTCGCCGCCGAGGGGCGGGAGGCGGTGCTCGTGTCGCACCAGCTCCCGATCTGGACGCTGCGCCGGCACGTCGAGCGCAAGCGCCTCTGGCACGACCCGCGCCGCCGCCAGTGCGGCCTGGCCAGCCTCACCTCGTTCCACTTCGACGGCGCCAAGATCGTCGGTATCGGGTACTCCGAGCCGGCCGCCCACCTCGTCTCGATCTCGCCGACCGCCCGGACGGCCAAGGGGGCCTGATGCTCACCCGGAGGCTCGCCGCCGCCCTGCTCGCCGCCGTCACCGCCGGTACGGCGCTGGTCGGCTGCTCCTCCGGCAGCCAGGAGAGCCGGTGCGCGGCCGACGGCTCGACCGTCACCTGCGCCCCCGACCAGCGCTCCAAGACGCCGAAGGTGAGCGGTGAACTGCTCACCGGCGGCAGCTACGACATCTCCCGCGACCGCGGCCAGGTCGTCGTGGTCAACTTCTGGGGCTCCTGGTGCGCGCCCTGCCGCGCCGAGGCGGACGACCTGGAGGCCACGTACCAGGCCACAAAGGGCTCCGGCGTGACGTTCCTCGGCATCAACGTGCAGGACAGCAAGGACAAGGCGATCGCCTTCGAGGAAGGCCGGGTCACGTACCCGAGCATCTTCGACCCGGCCAGCCGGCAGGCGTTGAACTTCGACATCCCGCCGAACACCACCCCGGCCACCGTCGTGCTCGACCGCGAGGGCCGGATCGCCGTGGTGATCCGCCGGGCCGTCACCCGTGACGAGCTGCGGCCGATCGTCGAGGACATCGCGGCCGAGTCGCCGGCGCCGAACGGCGCCCGCTGATGGGCGAGACGTTCCGGCAGCTCGCCGAGTCCGGCCCGCTGCTGCTCGCGGTCGGCGCGGCGGCGCTGGCCGGACTGGTCAGTTTCCTGTCGCCGTGCGTGCTCCCGCTGATGCCCGGCTACCTGTCGTACGTGACGGGCCTGGCCGGCTCCGACCTGGAGGGCCGCCGCCCGGGCGCGCCGCAGCCACCGGACCCACCGTCGACCGGGGGCGGCGTCGCCGTGGCGGAACGGACGCAGGCCCGGACCACCGCCGCCGTCAAGGGCCGGGTGCTCGCCGGCACGCTGCTGTTCATCGCGGGCTTCACCGTCGTGTTCGTCGCCACCGCGATCCTCTTCTCCGGCGTCGGCAAGCTCTTCTTCCGGTACGAGCGCACGCTGGAGATCGTCATCGGCGCGCTCGTGGTGGTGCTCGGTCTCGGCTACCTCGGGGTGATCCCCGGCATGCAGCGGGAGTTCCGCATCCGCTGGCTGCCCTCCGCCGGGCTGCTCGGCGCACCGGTGCTCGGCGCGGTCTTCGCGCTCAGCTGGCTGCCCTGCACCGGCCCGACGCTCGGCGCGGTGCTCGGCATGGCGGCCACCGAGGGCGGGACCGACCGGGCCGTGGTGCTCGCCGTGGCGTACTGCCTCGGATTGGGGATACCGTTCGTCGTCTTCGGGCTGGGCTTCCAGCGCCTGCTCGGGGTGTTCCGCGCCGTCCGGCGCAACAGCCGGTGGGTCACCCGGATCGGCGGCGCGCTGCTGATCGCGATCGGCCTGGCGCTGATCACCGGCGGCTGGGTGAACGTGGTGATCTGGTTGCAGACGAACGTGGGCGTGGGCGAGGTGAGCATCTGATGACGACCGTCGACGACCGGCCGTCGACCCCACCCGCGCAGGCGCCCCGGCGGCGGGTCAACCCGGTGCTGGCCCTGCTGCGCAACTCGTGGCGGCAGCTCACCAGCATGCGTACGGCGCTGATCCTGCTGTTCCTGCTCGCCATCGCGGCCATCCCCGGCTCGGTGCTGCCCCAGCGCGGCGTCAACCCGGAACGCGTCAACCAGTGGTTCGTCGACCACCCCGACCTCGCGCCCCGGCTGAACCAGATCGGCGCGTTCGAGGTCTTCGGCTCGGTCTGGTTCTCCGCGATCTACCTGCTGCTGTTCACCTCGCTGATCGGCTGCATCCTGCCCCGCGCCCGCGACCACGTCCGCGCGCTGCGGATGAGGCCACCGGCCGCGCCGAGACGGTTCGACCGGCTGCCGCAGCACGCGGTGCTGGAGGCCCCGGCCGCCGCCGATCCCGAGGCGATCGCGGCGGTGCTGCGCGGCCGCCGGTGGCGGGTCACCGTGCGCGGCAACGAGGTCTCCGCCGAGAAGGGCTACCTCAAGGAGACCGGCAACCTGCTCTTCCACGTGTCGCTGGTCGCCGTCCTGCTCGGGGTGGCGCTCGGTTCCTGGTACGGATGGCACGGCAACCGCATCCTGGTGGCCGGCGAGGACAACGCGTTCTGCAACACCCGCCAGCAGTACGCCGAGGCGTCGCTCGGCCCGCGCGTGGACAGCTCCGACCTGCCGCCGTTCTGCCTGACGCTGGAGAAGTTCGAGGCCGACTACCTGCCGTCCGGGCTGGCGTCCCGCTACTGGGCCACGGTGACCGTGGACGAGCCGGGCGGCACGGAACGGACCGCCGGGTTCTCGGTCAACTCGCCGCTGCGGCTCGGCTCGGCGAACGTCTACCTGCTCGGCAACGGCTACGCGCCGCTGCTGAAGTACACCGACAAGTACGGCCGCAGCCAGACCAGCGAGGCGCCGTTCCTGCGTACCGGGGACTCCAACGCGACCGAGGAGGGCGTGGCGATCTTCCCGGACGCCAACGTCGACCCGAAGACCGGCGCGCGTGCCCCGGACCAGCAGATCGCCTTCGACGGGCTCTACCTGCCCACCGCGCCGGAGAGCGCGCCGTACGTCTCGTCGCAGTACCCGGCCGAGCGGAACCCGGCGGTGAACCTGACCGCGTACCGGGGCAACCTCGGGCTGGACGCGGGCATCCCCGGCTCGGTGTACGCGCTGGACCGGCGGCAGATCGACGACGGCAAGCTCAAGGAGATCGGCACCAAGCTGCTGCGGCCGGGGGAGAAGTGGGCCCTCGACGACGGCAGCACGCTGGAGTTCGTCGGCACCAAGCCGTACATCACGCTCGCGGTCCGGCACGCGCCCGGGCAGACGTTGCTGCTGGTGGCGAGCGGCACGCTGCTGCTGGGCCTGATGGGCTCGCTGTTCGCCCGGCGGCGCCGGGTCTGGTTCCGGGTTTCGCCCCCCGAGGGTGGATCTCCGACGAGCGGTAGTAGCTTGGTGGAGGCCGGTGGGCTGCCGCGCACCGAGCACCCTGGGTTCGCCGACGAGTTCGCGCAGCTCGTCGCCGCGGTGAGCGGTGACGCGCCGGACGCGCGGCGGGCGCGAGAAGGAGACGACTGATGTCCGCACTCTCCGACCAGCTGGTCGCGTTCGCGATCCTGGCGTACCTGATCGCGATGATCAGCCACGCCGTGGAGTTCGCGCTGGGCAACGCGCGGAAGGTGCCCGCGGCCGCACCGGCGCGGGAGCTGGTCGGCGCGGGCGTCGGCGGAGCCGGCGGCACGATCGACGAGCCGGCCGTCGCGGCGACGCCGCCGCGCCCGGACCGCACCGGCGCGCGGGCCGTGCTGGCCGGCCGGATCGCCACCTGGCTCACCGTGCTCGCCGCCGCCGTGCACCTGGGCGCCGTGGTCACCCGGGGTCTCGCCGCCGACCGGATGCCCTGGGGCAACATGTACGAGTTCGTGCTGACCGGCACCTGGATCGGTGTGGCGGCCTGGCTCGTGGTGCTCTGGAAGCAGCCGTGGCTGCGCCGGCTCGGGCTGTTCCTGACGCTGGTCATGGTGCTGCTGCTGGCCTTCGCCGAGCTGAAGCTCTACGTGCCGATCGAGCCGCTGATGCCGGCGCTGCAGTCGTGGTGGTTCATCATCCACGTCTCGACGATCATCTTCGCCTCGGGCATCTTCCTGCTGGGCGTGGTGCCCGCCGCCGCGTACCTGATGCGGTCCGGCTGGGAGCAGGGGCGGCGCAGCTTCCCGTACACCCTGGCCCGCCGCCTCCCGGAGGCGGCCGGGCTGGAGCGGCTGACCTTCATGCTGCACGCCTTCTCGTTCCCGATCTTCACCTTCGCGGTGATCGCGGGGGCGATCTGGGCCGAGGCGGCCTGGGGTCGCGCCTGGGGCTGGGACCCGAAGGAGACCTGGGCGTTCATCTCCTGGGTGGTGTACGCGGGCTACCTGCACGCCCGGGCCACGCCGAGCGTGAAGCGCAACGTGGCGACCTGGATCTCCATCGTGGGCTTCCTGACCGTGATGATGAACCTGTTCGGCGTGAACTTCTTCTTCACCGGTCTGCACTCGTACGCCGGGGTGTAGTGACCGGGCGCGCGCTCAGCACCTCGTCCACCCGGCGCGTGATCTGGTAGGCCACCTCCGGCAGGTCGGCCAGTTCGAGGCGGTCCGCCCGCAGCGCGAACTGGGCGTGCAGTTCGCGGGCCACCGCGTCGCGGATCTCGGCCTGGAGCGGGCTGAGGCCGTCGGGGTCACCCACCACGTATGCGTCGTCCATCCGTCGATGATGAACCGCCGCCGGCGACCCTGTCAGTGACGAAGTCATCCGCCGAACCAGCCGGGGACGTCGAGGCGGAACACGTCGGCGGGGACCATCCGGCGCAGGTCGTCCTCGATGGCGGCGACCCGGTCCGCGCCGAGTGTGGCCGCCCAGCGGTCGCGTAACTCGTCGAAGACCTCAGCCGAGCGGTGCAGCCCGTCGCGGCCTTTCGCTGTCGTCCGGACCAGCTTGCGGCGGGCGTCGGCGGGGTCGTCCACGCGTTCCAGGTAGCCGAGCGCGACCAGCCGGTCCACCGTCTTGCCCGCTGCCTGCTTGGAGACGCCGAGGCGTTGCCCGAGGTCGGAGGCGGTGGTGCCGGCCGGGCCGACGGCCTGGAGGACGAAGCCGTGGGCGGGGCGCAGCTCGGGGTGCCCCTGGCGGGCCAGTTCCGCGTGCAGGTCGTCGACGAGCGTACGGAAACCGGCGAGCAGGAGCAGCGGCAGCGCGAACCCGGGGCGGTCAGGCGTTGCCATGTTCGACAACCACGTTTACTATTTCGTCAACCACGTTGACCATCTTACGAGAGGGGTCCTGTCATGTCCCGCTTCACCGCGTACGAGCCGGACACCGCGCCCGCCGCCGCCCGCCCGGTCATGACCGGAGTACGCCGCTCGCTGGGCCACCTACCCGCCGCCGTGAGCCTGATGGCCGGCTCGCCCGAACTGCTCACGGGCTTCCTCGCCGCCAACGCCGCGTTCGAGGCCACCGACCTGGACCCGGTCGCCCGGGAGGTGGTCGTGCTGACCGTCGCCACCCGCAACGGTTGCCACCTCTGCGTGGCCATGCACACCGCGACGCTGGTCCGGCACGGCGCCGCGCCCGAGCTGATCGAGGCGCTGCGTACCGGCTCGACGCTGCCCGATTCCCGGCTGGAGGCGCTGCGCCGCTTCACCGTCGCCGTGCTCGACCACCGGGGCGCGGTCCCCGACGCCGACCTGGACGCGCTGCTCGCCGCCGGATGGCAGCCCCGGCACGCGCTGGACGTGGTGCTCGGCGTCGGCACGTACACGATCTCCACGTTCGCCAACCGGCTCACCGAGGCGCCGCTCGACAAGCCGCTGGCCGCGTACGCCTGGACGCCCGCCGCCAGTTGACCGGGGGCGCGCCCGGCCCGAGGAAGGGAGTGCGGGAGGATGGGGGCATGGCGGCTCGCTTTCCGTACACCGATCTGAAGGATTTCCTCGCGGCGCTGGAGCGTGCGGGCGAGCTGCGGCGGGTGAGCGCGCCGGTCGATCCCACGCTGGAGATCAGCGAGATCGTCACCCGCACCGTCCGGGCCGGCGGGCCCGCGCTGCTGTTCGAGCGCCCCACCCGGGGTGAGATGCCGGTGGCGATCAACCTGTTCGGCACCGAGAAGCGGATGGCGATGGCGCTCGGGGTGGAACACCTCGACGAGATCGGCGAGCGGATCGGCGACATGCTCAAGCCGGAACTGCCGCAGGGCTTCTCCGGGATGATGGGCGGCCTGGGCAAGGTCATGCAGCTCAAGTCGATGCCGCCGAAGAAGGTGAAGACCGCCCCCTGCCAGCAGGTGGTCTACCGGGGCGACGACGTCGACCTGAACCGGCTGCCCGGCTTGCAGGTGTGGCCCGGTGACGGCGGGATCTTCCACAACTTCGGGCTGACCCACACCAAGCACCCGGAGACCGGCAAGCGCAACCTCGGGCTCTACCGGCTCCAGCAGCACTCGCACAACACCATCGGCATGCACTGGCAGATCCACAAGAACTCCACCGCGCACCACGCGGTCGCCGAGCGGCTCGGCCAGCGGCTGCCGGTGGCGATCGCGATCGGCGCCGACCCGGTGGTGGCGTACTCGGCCAGCGCGCCGCTGCCCGCCGACATCGACGAGTACCTGTTCGCCGGGTTCCTCGCCGGTGAGCGGGTCGAGATGGTGGACTGCCTGACCGTCCCGTTGCAGGTCCCGGCGCACGCGCAGATCGTGCTGGAGGGCTACATCGAGCCGGGCGAGCGCCTGCCCGAGGGTCCGTTCGGCGACCACACCGGCTTCTACACGCCGGTCGAGCCGTTCCCGGTCATGCACATCGAGTGCATGACCATGCAGCGCGACCCGGTCTACCACTCGATCGTCACGTCCCAGCCGCCGCAGGAGGACCACGGCCTCGGCAAGGCCACCGAGCGGATCTTCGCGCCGCTGCTGCGCTTCCTGATCCCGGACATCGTCGACTACGACCTGCCCGCCGCCGGTGTCTTCCACAACTGCGCGATCGTGTCGATCCGCAAGCGCTACCCGAAGCACGCGCAGAAGGTCATGAACGCGATCTGGGGCGCGCACATGATGTCGCTGACCAAGCTGATCGTGATCGTCGACGAGGACTGCGACGTGCACGACTACAACGAGGTCGCGTTCCGCGCCTTCGGCAACGTCGACTACGCCCGCGACCTGATGGTCACCGAGGGGCCGGTGGACCACCTCGACCACGCCTCGTACCAGCAGTTCTGGGGCGGCAAGGCGGGCATCGACGCGACCCGCAAGCTGCCCGAGGAGGGCTACAGCCGGGGCTGGCCGGAGGAGATGCGCATGTCGCCCGAGGTGGTCTCGCTCGTCGACAAGCGCTGGAAGGAATACGGGATCCGATGACGGCGGCAGTACAGGAACGACCCGGCCGGGTCTCGTCCTTCCTCAAGCTCGTCGCCATCGAGCACTCGGTCTTCGCGCTTCCGTTCGCGTACCTGTCGGCGCTGACCGCCATGCAGCTCAACGGCGGCCGGGTGGATTGGCTCGACCTGCTGCTGATCACCGTGGCGATGGTCGGCGCGCGGACGTTCGCCATGGCCGCGAACCGGATCCTCGACCGGCGGATCGACGCGCGGAACCCGCGTACGGCGAACCGGGAACTGGTCACCGGCGCGGTGAGCGTGCGGACGGCCTGGACCGGCGCGGCGGTCGCGCTCGTGGTGTTCCTGGCCGCCGCCGCCCTGCTCAACCCGCTCTGCCTGGTGCTCGCGCCGCTCGCCGTGGTGCCGCTCGTGGTCTACCCGTACGGCAAGCGGTTCACCAACTGGCCGCACGCCATCCTCGGGGTGGCGCAGGCGGTCGGCCCGGTCGGCGCCTGGCTGGCCGTCACCGGCACGCTCGACGGCTCCGGCCCGGCGTGGCTGCTCGGCGCCGCCGTCGGCCTGTGGATCGGCGGCTTCGACCTGATCTACGCCTGCCAGGACTCGGAGATCGACCGGGAGATCGGCGTGCACAGCGTCCCCGCCCGGTACGGCCGGCGCTTCGCGCTGCACGCCTCCACTGTCGCACACGTGGTGACGTTCGCGCTGTTCATCTGGTTCGGCGCGTGGGTCGGCTTCGGCTGGCTGTGGTGGATCGGGCTGGCGCTCACCGCTGTGGCCTTCGCCTACCAGCACATGGTGGTCAGTCCCACCGACCTGAGCAAGGTCAACCGGGCGTTCTTCACCGCGAACGGTTTCGTCGGCATCGCGTTGTTCGTCCTCGCGCTGCTCGACCTGATGATCCGGCTCGGCCTGCGGCCGTAGCGGCGACGCCGGGCACCGGCTCAGGACGCCGCGGCGACCGGGTAGCGGGCGCTCTCCAGCGTCCAGTCGACGGTGCCGCGCACGGCGGCGGCCAGCCCGTCGAGGTGGATCGCGACCGCCTCGTCGAGCGTCGGGCCGAACGACGGCGCCGCCGCCAGGAGTGCCGCGAAGCGGTCCATCTCGGCCCGCCAGTGCCCGGCCACCAGGTCGACCGCCGCCGGCAGCGGCACGCCCCGCTCGGCGGCCGTCGCCAGCACCAGGTTGTGCCCGCCGCCGGTGGCCCGGTCGCGCTCCAGCGAGGCGATGTCGTTGAACCAGGAGAGCAGGTCGTTGGCGAGACCGGCGAGCCGCCGCAGCGCCGGATGGTGGTAGACCGCGTCGGGCAGCGGACGCCCGGATGCGAACTCGATCAGCGGGTACGACACGTAGGCCGCCGACGTGGCCCGGCGCAGCCGCACGTACTCGGCGACGCCCGGTGGGCGGCCGGACGTGGTGGCGGTGGCCTCCCGGTGGACCCCGTCGAGGTGGTCGGCGACCGCGTCGGCGAAGCGCAGCCGCCACCGGGCCGGCATCCGGCGGCGGGGTTCCCGCCACGCCTGTACGAGCAGCCGCCGCAGTGGGCCGGAGAAGCCCGGGTGGCGGGCGCGCGGACCCTCGCGCAGCAGGGCGAGCGCACCGTCGCGCAGCGCGCGGATCTGCGGCGGGGTCAGCCCGTCCCGCCCGTCGCAGGCGTCGTCGACGAGGAAGAACCAGGTGAACAGTGCGGTCAGCACCCGCAGGTCGGGCTCGGTGGCGTCCGGGTAGAGGCGGCCCGCGTACCGGGCGAAGCCGGCCCGCGCCAGCCGTCGCCGGGTCACCGGGTCAGCCGGCAGGCCGAGCCGGTCGACCTGCTCCACCAGCCAGCCCTGCACGTCGTCGGCGTACGGGGAGAGGCGGGGCGGGATGGGGCAGCCGGAGCGGAGCGCCCGCAGCACCGCCGCCGTCATCACCGGCCCTTCCGTGGACGTCGATCGCCGATCGAAGAATTTCATGCCGTGGGATGTTCCGTGAACCCACTGGACATCCCGGACGGGCCGACCGAACGGGGGTCGACGCCCGCCGCCGGCGGCGACCAGGCACGCTTGGGGCATGCGCGAACCATGGGTGGTGGGTGTCTCCGGCGCGTCCGGGACGCCGTACGCGGCGGCTGTCGTCCGGGGACTGCTCGACGCCGGTCAGGCGGTGGACCTGATCGTCTCCCGGGCGGCCCGGCTGACAGTGCTGGACGAGACCGGCCGGCCCTTCCGGGACGCGCACTGGACCGAGGACCTGGCCGCCTGGCTCGACCGCGACCTCACCGGCGCGGACCTGCGGCACTGGCCCGCAGGTGACCTGGCCGCCGGCCCGAGCAGCGGCTCCTACCCGGTACGCGGCATGGCGGTGGTGCCGGCCAGCACCGCCGCGTGCGCGGGCATCGCGATCGGGTTGTCGAAGGACCTGCTCCAGCGTGCCGCCGAGGTGAACCTCAAGGAGCGCCGCCCGGTCGTCGTGGTGCCCCGGGAGACGCCGGTGACCCGTAGTCACCTGGAACATCTCATCGCGCTGCACGACGCGGGCGCGGTGGTGCTGCCGGCCAGTCCGGGCTTCTACGGCGCCGGGGCGTCGGCGTCCGCCGGGCAGCTCGTGGACTTCGTGGCCGGGAAGGTGCTCGACGCGCTCGGTGTCGAGCACACACTGTTCCGGCGGTGGTCCGGCGAACTGGCCGCCGGTCGCCGGGAGACGGACCCGCGCTGACGGATCCGCTGGGCGACGTCCGGGGCGCGGCCCTCGGCAGGACCGCGCCCCGCACGTTCAGTACATGCCGGCGTTCGCCGGTCCGGGGCCGGTGGAAGCGGTCGGGCCCATGTTGCGGGCCTTGCCCATGTCCTCCGCCTCGTCCAGCATGCCCTCCCCCTCGAGCAGGGCCCGCACCTCGGATTCCCGAAACCGGCGGTGCCCTCCTGGAGTCCGGATACTGCCGATCCGGCCGGCCGCTGCCCATCTGGTCACGGTCTTCGGGTCCACCCGAAACAGCGCAGCGACCTCACCCGGTGTCAGCAGGCGATCTCCAGTGTCCACAGCCCCCTCCTCGCGTCGACGAAGCCCCCGGCTGAACACACTGCCCCCGGCCGGTGCGAGCCCAGAGCCGTCATGAGGGACGTATGGCAATTACAGCACCGGCTACCGGACGTGTCCGCCAAACGCGAAAAACGCACACACTGGGAAGGATAGGAAATGGTACCGGCGGAGAACCCCCGTGATCGTACGTTTGTGAAGGGCCGGTGCACCGGTACCGACAGTGTTCGGTGGCCGCCGAGCGGATAGGGTCACTCTCCGTGGACACGATCGACCTGAGCCTCGTGGAGTTGTTGCGGGGCAACGCCCGTCTGTCGTACGCCGAGCTGGCCCGTCAGGTCGGCCTCTCCGCCCCGGCCGTACACGAGCGGGTCGGCAAGCTGGAGTCCAGCGGCGTGATCCGGGCGTACCGGGCCGAGGTCGAGCCGGAGTCGATCGGGCTGGGCGTCACCGCGCTCATCGGCATCATCGAGGACTCCGACGCCGACACCGACGACGTGCTGGAGGCGTTCCGGCGCATCCCCGAGATCGAGTCCTGCTACTTCATGGCCGGCGTCGAGTCCTTCCTGCTCAAGGCGCGCGTCGGCACGATCGCCGAGCTGGAGCAGCTGATCGTCCGGCTGAACCGGACTGCTGGTGTGGCGTCCACCCGTACCAGCATCGCCCTGTCGACCAAGTGGGAGAACCGCCCGCAGCCGCTGGAACCGCCCACCGCCTGACGCCTCTGGCCCCGGGGCGGGGGTTGCGGTTACCGTGCGCCGATGACGAGCTCGGAGCGCGGTGCCGCAGTGGTGACAGGTGCGGCCGGTGGGCTGGGACGGGCGATCGCCGCCGCGCTGCACGCCGACGGGTGGAACGTGCTGCTCACCGACGTCGACGCCGGGGCCGTGTCGGCCGCCGCCGCGCCGCTGGGCGGCTGGTCGCGCGCCCTCGACGTACGCGACGAATCCGCCTGCGCGGACGTCGCCGCCGAGGCGGCGGCCGCGCCCGGCGGCCTCGGGCTCTGGGTGAACAACGCGGGCATCCTGGTCACCGGGCCGTCCTGGGCGCACGACGCCCCGGCCCGGTGCGCGGTGGTCGAGGTCAACGCGCTCGGCGCGATGAACGGCACGCTCGCCGCCGTCGCGGTGATGCGCGAACAGGGCCGCGGCCACGTACTGAACGTCGTCTCGCTGGCCGGGCTGATCGCCGCACCGGGCGAGACGGTGTACGCGGCCAGCAAGCACGCCCTGCTCGCGTTCAGCCTCGGCACCCTGAGCGACCTGCGGATGGCCGGCGTCCGGGGCGTACACGTGTCGTGCCTGTGCCCGGACGGGATCTGGACGCCGATGCTGCACGACAAGCTGGACGACCCGGGAGCGCTGGCGTCCTTCACCGGCTCGCTGCTCACGCCGGAGCGGGTGGCCGCGCGGGCCGTCCGGCTGGCCCGCCGCCCCCGGCCGGTGGTCAGCCTGCCGCGCTGGCGCGGCGCCCAGGTACGGCTCCTGGACGCCTTCCCCCGGCTCGCTCTGGCCCTCACGCCGGTGATCCGGGCCACCGGCCGGGCCGGTCAACGGCGGCAGGCCCGCCGGGTCCGGGAGAACCCGAGCCCACCTCGCTTGTAACGTTGCCGGCGTGACTCACTTCGACAGGTGCGACGAGGCCAGCCGGCGCTGGGTGACCGAGGCGATCGCCACTGTCGAGGCGGACGCCAACCGCTCCGCCGACACCCACCTGCTGCCGTTCCCGCTGCCCCGGGAGTGGGGGATCGACCTCTACCTCAAGGACGAGTCGGTGCACCCCACCGGCTCGCTGAAGCACCGGCTCGCCCGGTCGCTGTTCCTCTACGGTCTCTGCAACGGCTGGATCGGCCCGGACACCACGATCGTCGAGGCGTCGTCCGGTTCGACGGCGGTCTCCGAGGCGTACTTCGCCCGGATGCTCGGGCTGCCGTTCATCGCCGTCATGCCCGCCTCCACGTCGCCGGAGAAGATCGCCCAGATCGAGTTCCAGGGCGGGCGCTGCCACCTGGTGGACGACCCGTCGAAGGTCGTGGTGGAGGCGCGCTGGCTCGCCGAGGACAGCGGCGGCCGGTTCATGGACCAGTTCACCTACGCCGAGCGGGCCACCGACTGGCGGGGCAACAACAACATCGCCGAGTCGATCTACGCCCAGCTCGCGCTGGAACGGCACCCGGTGCCCGCCTGGATCGTGGTCGGCGCCGGCACCGGCGGCACCAGCGCCACCATCGGCCGCTACGCCCGCTATCGGCGGCTGCCCACCAAGCTCTGCGTGGTGGACCCGGAGAACTCCGCGTTCTACCCCGCCTGGCAGGCCGGTGACTGGTCGGTCCGCACCGACCGCGGCTCCCGGATCGAGGGCATCGGGCGGCCCACCGTCGAGGCGTCCTTCCTGCCCAGCGTGGTGGACCGGATGGTGCAGGTGCCGGATGCCGCGTCGCTCGCCGCCATGCGGGCCGGCTCGGCCGTGCTCGGCCGCCGTGTGGGCGGCTCCACCGGCACCAACCTGTGGGGCGCGTTCGGGCTGATCGCGCAGATGCGCGCGGCCGGGCGTACCGGCTCGGTGGTCACGCTGATCTGCGATCCGGGCGACAGGTACGTCGACACCTACTACTCCGACGAGTGGGTGGCCGCGCAGGGCCTCGACCTCGCCCCGCACCTCGCCACCATCGACCGGTTCCTGACCGACGGCACCTGGCCGACCGCCTGAGCCGGGCCCCGGCCGGTCAGAGCGGGTCGACCCGCTCGGCGAGCCCCGGGTAGCGCACCACGAAGCCCTCCGGGTCGACCTCCAGGTCGGCGGTGAACGTGCCGCTCGCGTATTGGACCCGGCCCGGACCCAGCGAGGTGTAGACCTGCTCGGCGGGCACCACGGCCAGGCCGGGCAGCAGCACCCACGCCACATTCACGGCCGTGGCCAGGTCGGCGGGCAGCCGCCCCAGCCCGATCCGGCGGATCGGCAACGTGTTCGTCAGCGGGGAACCGCCCAGGTCCACGTCGAGCGCCTCGGCCAGCCGGCCCGGGTCGTCGGTACCCGGCAGGCCCGCCGGTGGGTGGCCCGCCGCGCTCAGCGCCGCGTCCAGGTCACCCTCCTCGCCGGTACGCACGCGCCACCCGTCCCGGCCCCGCTCCAGGCGTACGCTCCGCGACCAGCCGGCGCCCTCGGACTCGACCTCCAGCCGGTTCGTCGACCAGTCCGGGCCGACGGTCAGGCGATACCGGCACGTGTACGGGATCGGATCCACGGCGAGCGCCACACCCTGCGCGGTCAGCCCCGGACCGTCGTCGAGCACGACGTGCTCGGAGCCGGCGGTGTCGGTCCGGGCCCAGAAGAGCGACTTCGGCATGGTCCGGACGTTACGCGACCCGGCCGTCGGCGGCAGCGTATGCGCGAACGCCGCCGCCGAGCGGATGCTCGGCGGCGGCGGTGGGTGCGCTCAGATCAGTGGGTACGTGCCGGCGGGCGCCCGCCGAAGCCGCGCCTGTCGTCCCGGCCCCGCCCTTCGGCCCGGAAACCGCCGGCCCGGCGCTCGGCCGGACGCGCGTCGCCCCGGTCACCGAAACGCCGCTCGGCGTGCGGGCGGTCGTCCTGGCGCCGGTCACCGAAGCCGCGCGAGCCGCCCGGCCGGTCGTCGTACCGCCGCTCGTCGCGGTCGTACCCGCGTCCGGCCGCCGGCTGCTGCCGGTCGCCGTACGGCCGGTCGGCCCGCTCGCCGAAGCGCCGGTCGTCGCCGCGCTGGCCGCCGAAGCGCTGGCCGCGGTCGTCGGACCGCTGCTCGCCGAAGCTCCGGCCGTCGGACCGCCGGTCGCCGAAGCTCCGGTCGTCGCGACGCTCCGGCCGGCCGAAGCGGCGCTCGCCGCCGCCGGACCGCTCGCCCGAGTAGCGCTCACCCGCCGGCCGGTCGCCGAACCGGCGGTCACCGCCACGGTCCGCGAACCGGTCACCGGACCGCTCGCTCGCGGGCCGGTCGCCGAAGCGGCGCTCGCCACGACCGTCACGGTCGCCGAACCGGCGCTCGCCACGGTCGGAGAAGCCGCCCCGGCCGCCCCGGTCGAAGCCCCGGCCGTCGCGGTCGCCGAAGCGGCGCGAGCCGCCGCCGCGTCGCGGCTCCGGCTCGTCCCGCACCGGTACGCCGCTGGGCTCGCGCGCGCCGGTCAGCTCGGCCAGCGCCTCGTCGCCCGCCCGGACCCGGGTCTCGGCCGGCTCGACGCCCGCCTTCTCCATCATGGCCAGAGTGGTGCGGCGCTGCTTGGGCAGCACCAGTGTCGCCACCGCGCCCGACTCGCCGGCCCGAGCGGTACGGCCGGCCCGGTGCAGGTAGTCCTTGGGGTCCTTCGGCGGGTCCACGTGCAGCACCAGCGAGACGCCGTCGACGTGGATGCCCCGGGCCGCCACGTCGGTCGCGACCAGCACGGGCGTCCGGCCCTCGCGGAACTCGGCGAGCGTCTTGGTGCGCATGCGCTGGGTCTTGCCGCCGTGCAGCCCACCGGCCCGTACGCCGACGGCCGCGAGCTGCTCGACGAGCCGGTCCACGCCGAGCTGCGTACGGGCGAACAGCATGGTGCGGCCCTCGCGGGCGGCGATGGACGCGGCGACCGCGAACTTGTCGTGCGGCGGGATCAGCAGCAGGTGGTGATCCATCGTGGACACGGCGGCGGTGGCCGGCGCGGTCGAGTGGGTGACCGGGTCGGTCATGAACCGCTTGACGAGCGTGTCGACGTCGTTGTCCAGAGTGGCCGAGAACAGCAGCCGCTGCGCGTCCGCCGGAGTCTTCGCCAGCAGCCGGGTGACCTCGGGCAGGAAGCCCATGTCCGCCATCTGGTCGGCCTCGTCCAGCACGGTGATCTCGACGTCGTCGAGCCGGCACACGCCGCGCTCGATCAGGTCGCCGAGCCGTCCCGGGGTGGCCACGACGATCTCCACGCCGCGGCGCAGCGCGTCGATCTGCCTGTCGTACGGCACACCGCCGACGGCGGTCTTCAGGAACACGCCCACCGACTTGCCGAGCGGCACGAGGGCGTCGTTGACCTGCATGGCAAGTTCACGGGTGGGGACCAGGACCAGGGCGCGAGGGTGCAGCGGCCGGGCCCGGTTGCGGTCGGCGACCCGGGCGATCACCGGCAGGCCGAAGGCGAGCGTCTTGCCGGAGCCGGTCTGGCCCCGGCCGAGGACGTCGCGGCCCGCCAGCGAGTCGGGCAGCGTGGCCCGCTGGATCTCGAACGGGGTGGTGATGCCCTGCCGGGCGAGCGTCTCGACGAGCTGCCGGGGCAGGCCGAGCGAGGCGAAGTCGACGGTGTCGGGCGTCGGGTCGACGGACGGGGACGTGCTGGGTTCAGCGAACGTGGTCAAGAAATACCTCTCGAGCGGGGCGCATCTTCGCGATGGCCCGCCGCGGCCTGTCACGCCGCCGAATCGCCCGCAAGATCGCCCATGGGCGCGCGCAGTCGGGCGCGCCAGGTCAGTGATCGCAGTCAAGTGTACGGCGCATCGCCCACTCCGCCACGGCGACGCGAGAACGTAGTGGGCGGGCTCACCCCCGTCACTCGATGAGCATGGTCCCGGTCAGCCCGCTCAACGCGTCGTTGGCCAGGAAGACCACGAGCAGACTGATCGCGATCAACATGGTCAGCGCGACGGCCAGCACGATGAACACCTTCGTGTTGCCGCCCCGGGCCGCCGGGCCCTCCTCGGACCAGCCCTGGGCCAGGATGTGCCCGGTCAGCGACCCGGAGTTCTCCAGCGGGTTGCCCTGCGGGAACGACACGGTGGCGAACCCGGGCCCGTCGGTGCCGCCGTACGCGGTGGTGGCGAGATCCGGATCGGCGGGCTGTGGGCGTACCGGACGGGTCGTGTCGGCGTCGCGGGCGGGCGTGGCCGGCGGCGGCCAGGTCGGCAGCGCCGGGGCCGGCACCACGGGCGGCGGTGGGTCCGACACGGGCGCGGCGGCCCACGACGGCTGCGCGGCGGCCGGCGGCGCGACG
>NZ_JALJRJ010000023.1:0-103675 GCF_024519755.1 Micromonospora sp. Mcm103 | reverse complement strand
CGCCCAGTGGGAACAGCAGGCCGCCGACCTCGTCGCCCAGCACTGGAACAGCTGAGACAAGCAGAAGGCCGGCACCCCGAACAGCGGGGTGCCGGCCTTTCGCACGACAGCGTCAGGTGGCGCTGATCGTGCCGGTCGCCAGCAGGCAGATCAGCAGGCTGCCCAGCGCCACCCGGTACAGCACGAAGACGTACAGCGTGTGGTGGGCGACGTAGCGCAGCAGCCAGGCGATGGCCGCGTACCCGACGGCGAACGCGATGAGCGTCGCGATCACCATCTGCGCCACGCTCGGCGCGGCGGTGCCCGGCGCCGACGGCTCGAAGACGTCCGGCAGGCTGAACACGCCGGAGATCACCACGGCCGGGATGGCCAGCAGGAACGAGTAGCGGGCCGCGGTCTCCCGGGTCAGGTTGAGCAGCAGGCCCGCGGTCAGGGTGCCGCCGGACCGGGACACGCCGGGCACCAGCGCCGCGGCCTGGGCGAAGCCCATCACCACGCCGTCGCGCATCCGGAAGTTCTCCAGCGTACGGGTCTGCCGGCCCCAGTACTCGGCGAAGGCCAGCAGCATCGCGCCGATGATCAGCGTGCAGGAGATCAGCCAGAGGTTCCGGCCGGCGGTGCGGATCTGGTCCTTGAACAGCAGCCCGAAGATGCCGATCGGGATGGTGCCGACGATGACGTACCAGCCCATCCGGTAGTCGAGGCTGGACCGCACCGAGCGGTCGACCAGGCCGACGAACCAGGTGCGGACGATCCGCCAGATGTCCTTGGCGAAGTAGATCAGGACGGCGGCCTCGGTGCCGAGCTGGGTCACCGCGGTGAACGACGCGCCCGCGTCCCGGCCGAAGAACAGCTCCGAGGTGATCCGCAGGTGCCCGGACGAGGACACCGGAAGGAACTCGGTCAGCCCCTGGACCAGGCCCAGGACGATGGCCTCGATCCAGGTCACTCGCCGACTCCGGACAGCTCCAGCGCCTCGGCGACGGTACGCAGGGTCTGCACCCCGCTGTCCCGGTCGGCCACGAACAGCGACACCGACAGCGTGGTCACGCCCGCGGCGGCGTACTCCCGCATCCGCTCGGCGATGCGCTCCTTCGGGCCGAGCAGCGACGTGCGGTCGATGAACTCCATCGGTACGGCGGCGGCCGCGTCGCGCTGCCGCTTGGCCAGGTAGAGGTCCTGGACCTCGCGGGCCGCGTCGCCGTAGCCCATCCGGGTGGCGAGCTGGTTGTAGAAGTTCTGCTTGCGGCTGCCCATGCCGCCGACGTACAGCGCGGCGTACCAGCGCACCAGCTCGGCGCAGGTGGCGATGTCGTCGCCGACCACGACCGGCACGGACGGCACCACGTCGAAGCCGGCCAGTTCCTTGCCCGCCGCGGCGCGCCCGGCGCGCACCGAGGCGAGGTGCTCCTCGGCGAACTCCGGGGAGTAGAAGACGGCCAGCCAGCCGTCGGCGATCTCGCCGGCCAGCTCCAGGTTCTTCGGGCCGACGGCGGCCAGGTAGATCGGGATGTGCTCGCGCGGCGGGTGGAAGCCCAGCCGCAGCGCCTTGCCGGGGCCGTCGGGCAGCGGCAGCGTGTAGTGCTCGCCGTCGTACGCGACCTCCTTGCGGGCCACCGCCAGCTTGACGATGTCGACGTACTCGCGGGTGCGGGCCAGCGGCTTGGCGAACCGCACGCCGTGCCAGCCCTCGGAGACCTGCGGGCCGGACACGCCCAGGCCGAGCCGGAACCGGCCGCCGGAGAGCGTGTCGATGGTCGCGGCGGTCATCGCGGTCATGGCGGGGGTACGGGCCGGGATCTGCATGACCGCGGACCCGACGTCGATGCGCTCCGTCTGACCGGCGATCCAGGCCAGCATGCTCGGCGAGTCCGAGCCGTACGCCTCCGCGGCCCAGACCACCGAGTAGCCGAGCCGGTCCGCCTCCTGGGCCAGCGCCAGGTGGTCGAAGGGCGTGCTCCACGCCGTCTGGTATCCGAGGTTGAGCCCGAGTCGCACTGATCCTCCCACCGTCCGCACCACAGGTCGCATCAGGTTACGCAATGAGCGTGGCGCCCTCGACGTCCGGCTCGCCCCGAACATGTCACACCGGGCGGAGGTCGCGCGGGAAGTTGACTGCGGCGAGGATATCCGTGACGCCGGGTTCGAAATAAGGTTCACGCATGCAACAGCGACCGCTCGGCCGAAGCGGGCTGGCGGTATCGCGGCTCGCGCTCGGCACCATGACCTGGGGACGGGACACCGACGCCGACGACGCGGCCGCCCAGCTGAAGAGTTACCTCGACGCGGGCGGCAACCTCGTCGACACCGCCGACGTGTACGCCGACGGCGACGCCGAGTCGGTGATCGGCTCCCTGCTGGGCACCCTGGTGGACCGCGACGAGCTGCTGATCGCCACCAAGGCGGGCCTGCGGCCGGGCAGCCGCCGCCGGGACGGCTCGCGGGGGCACCTGCTGCGCACGCTCGACGCCTCGCTGCGCCGGCTGGGCACCGACCACGTCGACCTGTGGCAGGTGCACGGGTACGACCCGGACACCCCGCTGGAGGAGACGCTCTCGGCCCTGGACCACGCGGTGTCCAGCGGGAAGGCCCGCTACGTGGGTGTGTCGAACTTCTCCGGCTGGCAGACCGCCCGGGCCGCCGCCTGGCAGGCCGCCTGGCCGGGGCGGGCGCCGGTGGTCGCCGCGCAGGTGGAGTACTCGCTGCTGGAGCGCGGTGTGGAGCGGGAGGTGCTGCCCGCCTGCGCCGGGATGGGGCTGGGTGTGCTGCCCTGGTCGCCGCTGGGCCGGGGTGTGCTGACCGGCAAGTACCGCAACGGCCGCCCGGCCGACTCGCGGGCGGTGTCGCCGCACTTCGAGCGGTTCGTCGCGACGTACCTGGAGCCGCGCTGCTCCAGCATCGTGGAGGCGGTCGCCATCGCGGCCGGCGGGCTGGGCGTGTCGCCGCTGGAGGTGGCGCTGGCCTGGGTGCGGGACCGGCCGGGCGTGACCGCGCCGATCCTGGGCGCCCGGACCGTCGGGCAGCTGCTCGGCGCGTTGCAGGTGGAGCGGGTGACGCTGCCGGAGGAGATCGTCACGGCGCTGGACGACGTGTCGGCGGTGCCGGTGGGTTACCCGGAGCGCGACGGCTGAGCCGTACGAGGGCGATCCGGGTCACCCGCAGGGGGTGGCGGAGGGCCCGCGACCTGGGCAGCATAGGGGCATGGACTACGAATACGCGCCGCTGCGGTTGCCCTCGAACGTCGATCGGCTGACCGCCGCGGCGCAGCTGGCGATCCAGGCCGAGTTCTCCGGCTGGGAGCTGGCCCGGGTGCGGCTCTACCGGGACGGCACGCGGCAGGTGGTGCTGCGGCGCCGCCTGGTCAACCAGTCGCAGCCGGGCCTGTCGTACTGACGACGGGCCCGTCCCCGGGGCCGCGCGACGCGGCCCCGGGGACGCGCACGGCCTAGTGCGCGTGGTCGTGCTCCTCGTCGAGCTCCATGAACGGGTGCTCGTCGAGCCGGCCGACCAGCCGGTCGTCGGCGGCCGGCTGGAACGGGCCGACCGGGTCGTCGTCGTCGAACGACTCCAGGTCGACAGGGGTGCCGACCTCGCTGACCATCACCACACCGTCCAGCGGCTCCAGCTCCGGCACGTCGAGCGCGGACAGCGAGCCGTCGCCGCTCTGCAGCAGCTCCAGCACCGCCTCGCCGACGCCCTCGACCGGCGCCGGCTCGTCCTCCTCCGGGGTGCCCTCCCGGCGGGCCGCCTCGGCCGCGCGCAGCAGCGCGGCGACACTCGGCACACGGTAGTCGCGCCGCTGCCGCACCGAGATGACCCGCGGGTGCGGGTCGGTGGGCTCGCCGCCCTCGACGGCGCCGAAGCGCTCGTCGGCCTCGTCCGGGTCGATCGACTCCACGTCCCAGGGCGTCACCTCGCCGAACGCGTCGAGCAGCTGCTCGTCGTAGGCGAACGAGGCGTTGTTCAACGCGACGTACGCCTGCCAGACGGCGTCGTCGTCGATCCGGCCCTGGGCGGCCCGGACGGCGGCCAGGTGGGCGCGGGCGGCGTCGATCACCCGCTCGAGGGCGGCGTCCAGCTCACCGTGCTGGTCGGTCATGTGTGGCAGTCCCTTCGCGATGGGGGGAGGTTCCGCGCCGGCGGCGCCGCGGCGGGCGCGGTCAGCAGGTACGGAGGAAGCGGTCCAGAACCCGCACGCCGAACTGTAGTCCGTCCAGCGGAACCCGCTCGTCGATGCCGTGGAACAGGCCGGAGAAATTGAGGTCGGCGGGCAGCCGCAGCGGCGCGAAACCGAAGCAGCGGATGCCGAGCTGGGAGAACGCCTTGGCGTCGGTGCCGCCGGAGAGCATGTACGGCACCGGGTGCGCGCCCGGGTCCTCGGCGCGCAGCGCCTCCGACATGTGCGCCACCAGGTCACCGTCGAACGTGGTCTCCAGGGCCGGCTGGCGCTGGACGTACTCGATGGCGATGTCCGGCCCGACCAGCTCGCGCAGCTGCCGTTCCAGTTCCTCGCTCTGCCCGGGCAGGCTGCGGCAGTCGATGGTGGCGGTGGCCCGGCCGGGGATGACGTTGTCCTTGTAGCCGGCGGCCAGGCGGGTCGGGTTGGCGGTGTTGCGGACGGTCGCGCCGATGATGTTGGCGATCGGGCCGAGCTTGGCGATCGCGGTCTCCGGGTCGTCCGGGTCGATCTCGATGCCGAGCACGTCGGAGACCTCGGCGAGGAACGCCCGGACAGTGTCGGTCATCACCACCGGGAAGCGGTGCCGGCCGATCCGGGCGACCGCCTCGGCGAGCGCGGTGACCGCGTTGTCGTCGTGCACCATCGAGCCGTGGCCGGGCCGGCCCTTGGCGTGCAGGCGCAGCCAGTCGATGCCCTTCTCGGCGGTCTCGATCAGGTAGAGGCGGCGCTGCTCGTCGACCGAGTAGGAGAAGCCGCCGACCTCGCCGATCGCCTCGGTGCAGCCGTCGAACAGGCCGCGGTGCCGCTGGGTGAGGAAGTGCGCACCGTAGTCGCTGCCGGCCTCCTCGTCGGCGGTGAAGGCGAGCACGACGTCGCGCCGGGGGCGGACGCCGGTGCGCTGCCAGTCACGGACCACGGCGAGCACCATCGCGTCGAAGTCCTTCATGTCGATCGCGCCGCGGCCCCACAGGTAGCCGTCGCGGATCTCGCCGGAGAACGGGTGCACCGACCACTCGTCCGGGTCGGCGGGCACCACGTCGAGGTGGCCGTGCACGAGCAGCGCGTCGCGGCCGGGTTCGGTGCCGGGGATCCGGGCGACCAGGTTGGCCCGGCCGGGCGCGGATTCGTGGATCTCGGCGTCGACGCCGACCTCGGCGAGTTTCTCCGCGACGTACTCGGCGGCGCGCCGCTCTCCCGCGCTGGTGTCGTTGTCGCCGGTGTTCGTGGTGTCGATGCGCAGCAGGTCGCGGCAGAGGTCGACGACCTCGTCGGTGGCGTCGGGTCGGGCGGGGGCGGCGTCGCTCGTCATCGCTTCCTTATACCAGCAGGTGAGGTGGTCGCGGGCCGCCGGTGGCACGGCGGCGGTTTCGCGGATCGCCGGGCCGGGTACCGCCGGACCGCCCGGACATCGACTCCGGCCGTCATGAGGAGGGCACCATGACCGTCCCCCTGCCGCCGCTGCCGCCGGCCGCCGACGACGCGTACCGGCCGGGTGGGCGCAGCGTCGCCGACCTCGTGGACACCGAGCACCGGGCGCTGCTGGGGCTGGCCGACCGGGTCACGGACCCGGCGCTGGACGCCACCGGCCGGCGTGAGGTGCTCGACGTGCTGACCGCCGCGGTGTCCCGCCACCTGTCCGCCGAGGAGCAGTACCTGTTCCCGGCGGCCCGCGCCGCGATGCCGGACGCCGCCGAGCTGGTGGAGCGGGAGATCGAGGCGGATGCCGGGCTGCTGACCGCGCTCAAGGAGCTGTCCGGGGCGGACGACCCGGCGGTCGCGGACGTGGCCGAGCGGGTCCGCCGGCACGTCAGCCGCGTCGCGGCGCTGGTCACGCCGCTGCGCGAGGTGGCGAGCGACGCAGAGCTGATCCGGCTGGGCAACCGGTGGGAGATCGCGGAGGAGGCGGCGCCGACCCGGCCGCACCCCGGCACGCCCGCCACCCCGCCCTGGAACAAGATCGTCGAACCGGCCGTCGGGGTGCTGGACAAGGTGCGCGACGCGGTCACCGGGCGGCGTACCCGGCTGAGCGACCTGGAGCACCGCCGCGAGGGGTGAGCCGATCGCCCCTTCCGTGTATCGGTTCGTGGTCCTACCGTCACGGTATGGATCTGGAGCTGCGACACCTGCGTGTGGTCTGCGCGATCGCGGAGACGGGGAGCGTCACCAAGGCCGCCTCGGCGCTCGGCCTGGCCCAGCCGGCGCTGACCGCCCAGCTTCAGCGGATCGAACGGGCGCTGGGCGGGCCGCTGTTCGAACGGGACCGCCGCGGCGCCCGCCCCACCGCGCTGGGCGAGCTGGTGCTGGACCGGGCGCGGGTGCTGCTGCCGGCGATGAAGGGCCTGCGGGACGAGGCGGCCCGGATGGCCGGCGCGGGCGATCCGCTGCGCCGGTACCGCTTCGGCGGGGTGAACAGCCCGATCCTCGGGCGGCTGGTGCACCGGCTCGCCGCCGAGCGGCCGGACGCGCAGATCACCACGTACGGCTCCTGGTCGGTGGACGAGCTGGCGCAGATGGTCGCGGGTGGCCGGCTCGACTTCGCGCTGACCGGCGTGTGCGGCGACTCGACGCCGTCGGCCGGGTTCGGGCTGAGCTGGCGGGAGGTTGCGGTGGAGCCGATCTGCGTGCTGCTGCCGCAGACCCACCCGCTGGCCGGCCGCGCCGACGTCGACCTGGTCGACCTGCGGCGTGAGCGGTGGGTGGCCGCGCCGGGCGACGGCTGCTTCGGCGACTGCTTCGCCGCCGCCTGCGCCCGCTCCGGCTTCACCCCGAAGAAGGTGTACGAGGCGGACGTGCGGGCCGCGCTGGACCTGGTGGACGCGGGTGAGGCGGTGGCGTTGTGCCAGGCCACGTTCCGTCCGGTGGCCGGTCTGGTGACCCGCCGGCTCGCCGGTACGCCGCTGCGCTGGCGGCTGCTGCTGGGCTGGCATCCGGACGTGCCGGCCGCGGCGGTGGCCGAGCCGGTGCTGGCGGCGGCGGTCGCGGCGTACACCGACGCGCTGGCGAACCATCCGGAGTACCTGGGCTGGCTGCTGGCGCATCCGGAGTTCGGTGTGCAGCCCAACGGCTCGGGTGGGGTGCGAATCGCCTGAACCCGGGTAACACCGGCGACATGACTGATCTGTATCCGGCCGCCGACCAGCGGGAGCTGCTGCGCCAGGCGGCCACCGCGCACACCACCGCCGCAGCCGAGGTGGAGGCGTTCCTGCGCCGGTTGCCGGAGGTGCCGGGGCCGGCCGACGTGACCGAGTACGCCAACCTGCTCAGCCGCGAGGAACGCGCCCGCGCCGACCGGCAGGCCGCTGCGGACGCGGCCGGGCTGCGGCTGCCCAGCCTGGAGCCGGAGTAGCCGGCGGCGCCCGGGCGGGTGGTCCGCCCGGGCGCCGCCGGCTTTCGGCTCAGCGTTCGACGAGTACGTCGTGACCGAGGTCGAGCAGGGCGTGGCGCCACTCGTCGTCGGCGTTGCCCCGGCGTGGCCGCTGCGCGGTCAGCTCCCGGATCCGGGTGATCGCCTCCCGCATCACCTCGATGTCCTCCGGCGTGAGGTCCACCTTGCGCTTGCGCAGCACGGCGAGGATCTGCCGGCCCGGCTCGGGCAGGTCCAGGTCCGGGCCCGGACCGAACGCCTCCTCCCCCGAGCCGCGGGTCAGCAGCCACTGCCGCAGCGTCTCGGAGGACACGTTCACCTCGGCGTGGAAGTCGTCCCAGATCACCTCGACCTCGGGGTCGAGTCGCGCCTCGCGTACCATCACGCCTCCTCTCCCGGCGGCGGCCCGGATGCCGGCTCGCCCTCGTTCGGTGTGTGCTGCTTCAGGCCCTCCGGCGGCACCCGCACCCGGGACGGGTTCGCCGTCGGGGTCGCCTCGATCGGCTCACCGGCCCCGACGTCGTCGGGGATCTCCTCGGGTTCGGTCATGTCCGCCCTCCGGTCCTTCGGTGGCGGCCCGTCCCGGCCGGGACAGGCCACGGCCGGTCATCGGGGATGGGACGTGGTGGCCGGCGTGTAGCCCCGCTCACCGGCGGTGACGTCGAAGACGAGCTGGTCGTCGCGGGTGTCGACGGTGACCTTCTGCCCGGGCGAGATCTCGTTCTCCAGCAGCATCCGGGACAGCCGGTTGTCGACCTCGCGCTGGATCACCCGGCGCAGCGGACGGGCCCCGAACTCGGGCTGGTAGCCGTGCTCGGCGAGCCAGTCGACGCCGGCGGTGCTGAAGTCGACCTGGATGTCCTGGGCGTGCATGCGGCGGCGGGTCTCCTCCAGCAGCAGCCCGGTGATCTGGCGCAGCTGCTCGGCCTCCAGCCGCTGGAAGATGATCACCTCGTCGATGCGGTTGAGGAACTCCGGGCGGAAGTTCTCCTGGAGCCGGCGCATCAGCCGTTCCCGCAGCTCGTCGCTCTCCTGCTCGCCGGGTGCGCCGGTGGCGAAGCCGACGGTGCGCTGGGTGCCGGTGATGAGCTCCGAGCCGAGGTTGCTGGTCATGATCAGGACGGTGTTCTTGAAGTTCACGGTGCGGCCCTGACTGTCGGTGAGCCGCCCGTCGTCGAGCACCTGGAGCAGGATGTTGAACACGTCCGGGTGCGCCTTCTCGATCTCGTCGAGCAGCACCACCGCGTACGGGCGGCGCCGCACCGCCTCGGTGAGCTGGCCGGCCTCCTCGTAGCCGACGTACCCGGGCGGGGCGCCGACCAGCCGGCTGACCGTGTGCCGTTCCTGGAACTCGCTCATGTCCACCCGGACCATCCGGTCCGCCTCGCCGAACAGCGCCTCGGCCAGCGCCCGGGCCAGCTCGGTCTTGCCGACGCCGGTCGGGCCGAGGAACAGGAAGCTGCCCATCGGCCGGTCCGGGTCGGCCAGGCCGGTACGGGAGCGGCGTACCGCCTCGGAGACGGCGCTGACCGCGTCGTCCTGGCCGATGATCTTCTCGTGCAGGTGCCCCTCCAGGCGCAGCAGCCGGTCGCGTTCCTCCTCGGTGAGCTGGGTGACCGGGATGCCGGTGGCCCGGGAGACCACCTCGGCGATCTCCGTCGGGCCCACCTCGGGCACGTGGTTGGGGCCCTCGTCGCCGCGGGCGCGGCGGACCTGGTCCTCCAGTTCGGCGAGCCGGTCGCGCAGCGCGGAGGCCCGCTCGTACTGCTCGTCGGAGACCGCCTGCTCCTTGTCCCGGCGCGTCTCGTCGAGCTGCTGCTCCAGCTCGCGCACGTCCTCGGCCGGGGTACGGGTGCGCAGCCGCACCCGGGCGCCGGCCTGGTCGATCAGGTCGATCGCCTTGTCCGGCAGGAACCGGTCGGTGACGTACCGGTCGGACAGCTCACCGGCGGCGACCAGCGCCTCGTCGGTGAACCGGACCTGGTGGTGCGCCTCGTACCTGTCGCGCAGGCCGCGCAGGATCGCGATGGTGTCGTCGACTGTCGGCTCGGGCACCAGCACCGGCTGGAACCGGCGGGCCAGCGCGGCGTCCTTCTCGATGCTACGCCGGTACTCGTCCAGCGTGGTCGCGCCGATCACCCGCAGCTCGCCGCGCGCCAGGGCCGGCTTGAGCATGTTCGAGGCGTCCATCCCGCCCTCGCTGCCGGCGCCGCCCGCGCCGACCAGCGTGTGGATCTCGTCGAGGAAGATGATCAGCTCCTCGCGGTGGGCGCGGATCTCGTCGATCACCTTCTTCAGGCGCTCCTCGAAGTCGCCCCGGTAGCGGGTGCCGGCGACCAGGCCGGACAGGTCGAGCTGGATCACCCGCTTGCCGATCAGCGTCTGCGGCACGTCGCCGTCGCAGATCCGCTCCGCCAGACCCTCCACGATCGCGGTCTTGCCGACACCGGCCTCGCCGATCAGCACCGGGTTGTTCTTGGTCCGCCGGGACAGGATCTCCACCGCCTGCTCGATCTCGTCGGCCCGGCCGATCACCGGGTCGATCTGGTCCATCCGGGCCAGCTCGGTGAGGTCCTGGCCGTACTGGTCGAGGGTCGGGGTGCCGCGGTCCGGTCGCGGTGCGTTCGTCGCGCCGCGCTCGGCGCTGGCCGCCTGCAACGACTCGGGCTGGATCCGGCCGGCGGCGAGCATCCGGCCGGCCGGCGACTCGGGGTTCAGCGGCAACGCCATCAGGATGTGCTCGGGACCGATGTAGTTGGCGCCCATCGCCCGGGACAACTGGTGCGCGTCGAGCAGCGCCCGCTTCGCCGCCGGGGTCAGCGACAGGTTCGGCGGCACCTCGCCGCGCGGCGCGCCCTCGCCGCGGCCGCCCAGCGCGCCCAGCAGCGCGTCCGGGTCGGCGCCGGCCCGGCGGACCAGGTCGCGCAGCGGCTCGCGCTGCAACGCCGCCCAGAGCAGGTGGTCGGTGTCCAGGTCGTTGCTGTGTTTCTGGGCCGCGCGGCGGGCCGCGTCGGCGAGCATCTCCCGCGCGTCGGCGGTCATCAGGCGCGTGATGTCGACCCGGTGCGCCGGCCGCCGTCCCCCCTCGCCCCGGCCGAAGTATCGGGCCAGGAACTCGTCCCAGGGGTCGTTGCCGAAGTCACCCGGTCCCATCATCTCGTCCTCCGCAGTCAGTCGGCACGACCGGCACCCGGCACGCGCGGCACGGTCGGCGGTGGCTACCCGGCGGTCGGCGCGACAAACGCGACCGGATGGCAGGCTGGGGGCATGGAGAGCAGACCGCTGCTGATCGTGGACGGCGCGAACGTGGTGGGCTCGCGCCCGGACGGCTGGTGGCGGGACCGGGCCGGCGCGGCGGTCCGGCTGCGCGACGCGCTGGCGTCCGTCGGGGACGCGGGCGTGCCGCCGGAGCTGCCGCCACCGGTGCAGGTGGTGCTCGTGGTGGAGGGCGCGGCCCGGCACGTGCCGCCCGCGCCCGGCGTGGACGTGGTCTCCGCGCCCGGCTCCGGCGACGACACGATGGTCGAGCTGGTGGCCGCCGCGCCGGACCGGCGGCGGGTGGTGGTCACCGCCGACCGCGAACTGCGCGAGCGGGTCACCGCGCTCGGCGCCGAGGTACGCGGACCGCGCTGGCTCGGCCGCTAGCCCGCCGGTCCCGCGAGCGGGACCGCGGTGTCCGCCGGCAGGACCGCCGGCCGGGGTCTTCGCGCACGTCAGCGCGGGAACCGGACACGAGGGCCGCAACCACGCGAGGGTGGATGTTCGTCCACCCGTTCCGATGGGTTGTAATGGAGATCTCTTTCGCCCCCAGGAGGTCCCCGTGGCGAGCGTCGCCGAGCTGAAGGCCGCCATCGATGTCGCTCTCCAGCAGATCGGTGACGGCCAGACAGCGGTGCAGGCCGCCGGCGAGAAGCTGGCCGAGGCGCAGCAGACCCTTGCCGGCGCGCTGGAGGGCAGCGGCCACGAGACGGTCGAGGCGGCGCAGGCCTCGCTGACACAGGCCGGCCAGGAGTTGGAGGAGTGTCTGGCCGCGACACTGGTCGCGGTCGAGCAGGCACAGCTCTACGTCGCGACGCTCTGAGGCCCGGCCGTGTCCATCGTCGAGGACATCGGCGCGCAGGTGCGCGCCGCCGCCGAGGAACTGCCGCTGGCGCAGCTCGCCGCCGCGTTGGAGAAGCTCGGCCAGGCGCAGGAGCGGCTGCGCTGGGTACGCCAGGAGTCGTCCGACCCGATGGGGGTGCCGGAGCTGTCCTCGGCCACCGAGCACGCCGAGACGGCCGGTTACGCGCTGCGCGTGGCGCAGGAGCAGCTCACCGCGTACCTGGCCGCGATCGGGCTGGCCCCCGACGGCGCGCGGCCGGCGCCACCGGGCGAGCGGCCGCCGAAGCACGACTCGCCGCGCGGCGAGGAGCCGCCCGCGCCCGGCCCGGCCGCCGAGCCGGGCGAGCAGCCGGCGGTACGGCGCTGGTGGGCGGTGCGGGTGGCGGAGCTGACCGGCGGCCGGGAGGGTGCGCCGGACGAGCCGGACGAGCGCGTCGTGGACTCCCACGAGTTGCTGCGCCGGGTGACCGCCGGGGTCCGCTCCGGCGACCGGGACCGGCTGCACCGCGAGTTGCGCAGGGCACACGCCGACGTGGGGCTGGGGCTGGCCGCGATCACCCCGCCGCTGCTGCGCGAACTGGCCGGTGAGCTGCTCGGCCATCCGCCCCGCGCGGACGACCTGCCCCGGCTGCGCGGCGCGCTGGACTCCCGGGTCCGCGACCTGCTGCCCGGGCTGCCGCGGCCGGTGCTCGACACGCTGCTGACCCGGGTGTGCCGGATGCCCCCGCCGCGCCGCGACGACGACGCGGAACAGCCGCACGCGGCCGACCCTGCGGTCACCGCCGGTGTGCTCACCGGCGTACTGCTCGACCGGCTCGGCCGGGACCTGCCCAAGGACACCGACGATCGGGAGCCGTCCCGTGGCTGACGTCCGCGCTCGACTGGTGACGCGGGTCCGGGGGATGCTCTCCGAGGCCCTCGGCGCCACCCGCACCCGGCTCGCCACCGCCGAGGCAGACCTGGCCGCCGGGCGGGACCGGCTGGCCCGTACCCGCAAGGCCGCCGCCGCGGTGCCCGCCCGGGTGGGCGCCGCCCGCGACCGGCGCCTGGCCGAGATCGACGCCCGGCACACCGCCCGCCTCGCCGAGCTGGCCCGCCGGGCCGCCGCTGCGGCGCAGCGGGAGGCGCCCGGCGCGGCGTCCGCGCCGTGGGACCGCTGGCGGGCCACGCCCGCCGGCCGGTCCGAGCCGCCCGGCGCGTTGCGGGTCGGCACGGTACGCCTCGACGGCGCCGAACCGGTGCCCGCGCTCGTCCCGCTGCTCGACGCCGGGCACGCGCACCTGGCCGGCCGCGACCGGGACGGACTGGCCGCCGTGGTGCCGGCGCTGCTGCTGCGCTCGGTCGGGCGGGCCGACCCGGGCGCGGTGCGGCTCTACGGGTACGACCCGGAACACCTGGGCGGCGGGCTGGCCGGGTTCGCGCCGCTGGGCACGGCCGGGCTGCTCACGTTCGTCGGGCCGGGCGGGCTGGGCCGGCTGCTCGACGACCTGGTGGAGCAGATCCGCCGGATCAACGCCACGGTGCTCGCCGGTGAGTACGGCTCGCTGCGCGAGCTGGCCGCCGCCACCGGGCGCCGCCCGGAGCCGTGGCGGGTGGCGGTGCTGCTCGGCGGCGACGAGCTGTCCCGGCACGAACGCGGCCAGCTCGACCGGGTGGTGCGGACCGGCGCGGCCTGCGGCGTGCACCTGGTGGTCCGCGGCATCGAGCTGCCAGACGACCCGACCGTCACCCGGATCACCGTGGAGCCGGACGACGCCCGGGTGGCCGGGCTGCCGGTGGTGCTGGACGCGCCGCCCCCGCCCGCCCTGGTCACCGAGACCTGCCGCACCGTCGCGTCCCGGGTGGCCGCCGGCCCGCCGCCGACGCCGTTCACCGACCTGCTCCCGCCGCCGGACGAGTACTGGCGGGAGGACTCCGCGCACGGCCTCAGCGCCCCGATCGGCGAGGGCCCGCACGGGCGGCAGGTGCTGCTCACGCTGGGCGACTACCCGCCGCACGCGCTGATCGGCGGCCCGTCCGGCACCGGCAAGACGAACCTGATCTTCGCCTGGATCGGCGCGCTCGCCGCCCGCTACTCCCCCGCCGAGCTGGAGTTCTACCTGCTGGACTTCAAGGAGGGCGTGTCCTTCGCCCGGTTCGCGCAGGGCCGGCGCGACCCGAGCTGGCTGCCGCACATGCGGCTGGTCGGCATCAACGTCAACACCGACCGGGAGTTCGGCCTGGCGCTGCTGCGCTTCCTCGCCGAGGAGCTGCGCCGCCGCGCCGACGCGGCGAAGAAGCACGAGGTCACCAAGCTGGCCGAGCTGCGCGCGGTGGACCCGGACGGGCACTGGCCGCGCATCGTGGCGGTGGTCGACGAGTTCCAGGCGCTGCTCGCCGGGCGGGACGTGGTCGCCCGGGAGGCCGCCGACCTGCTGGAGGACCTGGCCCGGCGGGGCCGGTCGCAGGGCATCCACCTGGTGCTCGCCTCGCAGGACGTACGCGGCATCGAGGCGCTGTGGGGGCGGCCCGCGCTGGTCGCCCAGTTCACGCTGCGGATCGCGCTGCCGAAGGCGCTGCGCA
Source organism: Micromonospora sp. Mcm103 (assembly GCF_024519755.1). NCBI lineage: Bacteria > Bacillati > Actinomycetota > Actinomycetes > Micromonosporales > Micromonosporaceae > Micromonospora > Micromonospora sp. Mcm103. The sequence goes on along the minus strand of NZ_JALJRJ010000023.1, from coordinate 89,468 downwards.
TCCTGGCCGAACGCAACGACGCGGCGCAGTCGCTGCCCCGCCACCACGCGGTCGTCAACGCCGAGTCGGGCCTGGCCGAGGGGAACGAGGTGGCCCGGATCCCGTCGGCGAGCGACTGGGAGACGTGGAGCGAGCTTCAGCACCGGCTGTGGCGGATGCGCCCGCAGGACGCCGCGCCGGCCCGGCTGTTCGACGGCGACGCGATCCCGAAGCTGGCCGACGCGCCGGACTTCCGGGCGCTCACCGCGCCGGAGCAGGGCGTGCCGCGCAGCCCGGTGGCGCTGCTCGGCGAGATCATCGACGTGCAGTCCCGCTCGGCGGCGCTGCGGCTGCCCCGCGCGCCGGGCCGCAACCTCGCGGTGCTGGGCACCCGGGTGGACGAGGCGTGCGCGGTGCTCGACGCCGCCGCCCGGTCGCTGGCCCGGCAGTACCGGCCCGGCACCGCCCGGTTCTCTATCGCCTGCCTGGACCCGGACGCCGACCCGGCCGCCCGCGCCCTGTACGAGGACCTGGAAGGCGACGCCTCCTGGTACGACGAGGAGACGGTGCCGGAGCTGATGGCCGAGGCGGGTGACGGACTCGGTGCGCCGGGTGCGGCGCGTACCCCGCACTTCCTGCTGCTGTACGCGGTGGACGCGGCGGCGGCGGCGCTGGCCGGCAAGGCCGGTACGCGCACCGGGCTGGAGCAGCTGCGCCGGATCCTGCACGACGGGCCGGAGCGGCGTACGCATGTGCTGGCGTGGTGGCGTGGCGTGGCCCGGATGCGTGTGGACCTGGGCGGCGCGGGCGCGCGCACGGATCAGATCGGCGCCTGGGTGGCGCTGGACGTGCAGGGCGGTGAGCTGGGCTCCTCGCTGTATCCGGGCAGCGGCGGGCCGGACTGGTATCCCCGGCCGTGGCGCGGTCTCTACTTCGACCGGGCGGTGCACCGCACCGGACAGGTGATCATCCCTTATGGTCCGTCCCGATGAACGAACCGGTTGCCAGTGAGACGTACAGCGCGCAGATCCGCCGGCTCGCCGAGCTGACCGCCCGGGTGGCCGCCCAGCGGGCCGAGGCGCACACCTGGTACGACCAGCAGGTGGCGGCCGCCGACCGGGCGGTCGCGGAGGCCGCCGAGCAGGTGCGGCAGGCCGAAGCGGAGGTGGCCGAGGCGTCCCTGCTCGTGGAACGCGTCGACGGCGAGGTCACGCACCTGTGGACGCAGTTGCGGGCCCGGCTCGGCGGGAGCGCGCGGCGGCTGGGCGACCCGCCCGGCCCGGTACGCGGCGCGGCCGGTGACCCGGTGCCGCTGCTGCGGGCGGTCCGGGAGCTGCTGGACCGCACCGGCGCTCCGGGCGAGCTGCCCGGTTCGGTGAACCCGCTGCTGGTCGCGTGCGGGATCGGCGGGGCGCTGGTGGCGTACGCGCTGGGGGTGGGCGCGCGGGCCCTCGCGGCCGGTTCCAGCGGCGATCTGGCGGTGGGCCTGCCGGTGCTGGCACTGGTGGTGACGCTGCTCGGCCCGGTGATCGGGCTGGCGCCTGCGCGGCTGCTGGCCGACCGCCGCCACGCGGTGCTGACCCCGCGCCCGATGATCCTGGTGGCCGCTTCCGGCCTGGTGACGACGCTGCTCCTGCTGACGGTGACGTACACCCGCTGACCGTCGCCCTCCCGCGCCGGCTCTCACGCCGTCGATCATGAGGTTGGCGGCGCGACACGCCGTCGCGCCGCCGGTCAACCTCATGATCGCCGGGATCAGGCGGGGGTCAGGACGGCCTCCTTGAGGAGGCGGCGGGTCAGCGTCAGTCGGTCGGCGTCGTCGTCGAGGCCGGGCAGGTCGCCGACCCTTGTCACCTCGCCGGTGAGCAGCGCGCGCAGCGCCGCCTCGCAGGTGCCGGGGAGCGTGAGCGTGCGGTCCGGCACCCGCAGCGTGACCCGTCCGTCGGCGGCCGGGGTGAGCTGCCAGCGCAGCCCGCCGCGTACCGCCACCTCGCTGTCCGCTGTGAGCCGGGCCAGCGCCTGCGCCTGGGCCAGCGGCCGGATCGGCGCCGGGCGGGCGGCCGGCCACACCCGGGCACGCAGCCGGCCGGCCACCGCCGCCGGGTCGGCCCGCAGCAGCCAGTCGCGCAGCGCCTCGACCGTCTCGGTCAGTTCCGGCTCGATCGCGTCCGGGTCGGCCAGGTCGAGCCCGAACGGCAGGCTCGCGCGCAGCCGCGCGTCCTCGGCGGCGAGCGCGAGCAGCTCCTCGACCACCGCGTACCGGGTCAGCGCCCGGATGCCCACGGTCAGGTGCAGCGAGCTGGACTCCTGCGCCTGGGCGCTGTGCAGCCAGCCGCGCGGCAGGTAGAGCGCGTCGCCCGGTTCCAGCACCACGTCCAGTTCGGGGCGGCCCTCGGCGGTCGCGGAGACCTCGTCGGCCCGGCCGCCCCACGGCTGGCGTTCCAGCGGGTCGGCCAGCACCGGCGTGTGGATCCGCCAGTGCTTGCGTCCGTCCACCTGGAGCACGAACACGTCGTGGGTGTCGTAGTGGGTGGCGAAGCCCTGGCTGCCGGCCGGGGTCAGGTAGGCGTTCACCTGCAACGGCTGGGCCAGCGCGGTGCCCAGGTCGCGGGCGAAGTCGACGATCGCCGGCCAGGTGCGGTGCAGGCCCTGCAGCACCAGCGTCGCCCCGTCGGCGTACAACGCCAGCACCTTCTCGTCCAGGACCTGGTCGCCGATCTCGGCGCCCGCGCCACCGCCGCCGGTGAACCGCGCCGCCGGCACGAGCTGGCCGTCCTTCGCCACCCGCAGGAACGGGGTACGCAGGCCGCGGCGGCTGAGCAGCTCGTCGGCGTCGGCGGTGCTGAGCAGGTCGGTGAAGCCGTCGGCGTTCGGCAGCTCGGCGGCGCGGGACAGCAGCGGGCTGCGCCCCCAGTGGTCGGCGGCGAACTTGGCCGGCTCCACCGCCACGCACCGGGCCAGCGCCTCGATCGCGGAGAACGGAACCGCCGGGCGGCCGTGGCCACCCGGCGGGTCGACGTGCGTGGTGCTCATGTGTCAGGCGCTGCCGTCGGCGCCGCCGTCGTGCTGACCCGGGGTCGCGCCACCGTCGGCCGGGCCCTCGGCGCTGCCGTCCGCGCCGCCGTCGTGCTGACCCGGGGTCGCGCCGCCGTCAGCGGGGCCCTCGGCGCTGCCGTCCGCGCCACCGTCGTGCTGACCCGGAGTCGCGCCACCGTCAGCGGGGCCCTCCGCGCCGCCGTCCGCGCCACCGTCGTGCTGACCCGGGGTGGCACCGCCGTCGGCCGGGCCCTCCAGGCCGCTGCCGCCGCTGCTCTGGATGTCGTCGTCGTTCAATGCCATGGGTGCTCCCTCGGTGTGCCGCCCCGCGTGGTGCCGGGGTCCGTGTGCAGCGGGTGGTACCCCACGCCCGATCTTCTCTAACCACACGGTAGACGCCCGGACGCCGCCGTACGGACGGTTCGCGGGGCAAGCGGCAGGAGTGGGCGAGTGCCAGGATGGCGGGAGGACGACGCGAGGAGACGCACGTGACGCAGCCGGAGCCACTCACCCCGCTGACCGAGGACTGGCAGCGGGCGCTGGCAGTGGTGGCCCACCCCGACGACCTGGAGTTCGGCGCCGCCGCCGCGGTGGCGCGCTGGACCGGGCAGGGCAAGGAGGTCGTGTACTGCCTGCTCACCAGCGGCGAGGCGGGCATCGACGGGATGACGCCGGAACGCGCCCGGGTGGTGCGCGAGGAGGAGCAACGGGCCTCCGCCGCCGTGGTCGGGGTGTCGGAGGTCGAGTTCCTCGGCCTGCCCGACGGGCTGGTGGAGTACGGCGTGCCGCTGCGCCGGGCCATCGCCGCCGTGGTGCGCCGGCACCGGCCGGACGTGGTGCTGACGAACAACTTCCGGGAGACGTGGGACGGCGCGTACGCGCTGAACCAGGCCGACCACATCGCCTGCGGCCGGGCCACGCTGGACGCGGTCCGCGACGCCGGCAACCGGTGGATCTTCCCGGAGCAGCTCACCGACGGCACGCAGCCGTGGTCGCGGGTCCGCGAGGTGTGGGCGGCCGGGTCGCCGGTGGCCCGGCACGGGGTGGACGTGACCGACACGTTCGACAGGGGTGTGGCGTCGCTGCGGGCGCACGGTGCGTACCTGAGCGGGCTCGGCGACGGCGGTTTCGACGCCGAGGAGTTCCTGGAGGGCATGGCCCGGCCGGCCGGCAGCCGGCTCGGCGCGCGGTTCGGCGCCACGTTCGAGGTCTTCCAGATCAACCTTCAGTAGGGCACGGCGATGTTCCTGGCCGGCACGCCGGCGGCCCGTCCCGCCGAGGGGGCGGGACGGGCCGGTCCGGTGCCGGATCAGGGAATCATCTGACGCAGGTCACCCGGCATGGTGGCCTTCACGTCCTCCCACTCGCCCTGGGTGACGTGCCGCCGCAGCGTGTCCAGCACGACCTGCACCACCCGCTGCGCGCCGCCCTCGACGTCGTACGGGAAGCCCTGGCGCACCTCGTACAGGAAGTCGTCGCGGTTGAGCTTGATCGGCACGTTCTCCGGCTGCCAGCCGTCGAAGTAGATCCCGCGCACCAGCACCGGCAACTGCTGGGCGAACTCGGCGCTCTCCTGCACCGGCAACCGGTCCCGCAACAGGTGCAGCACGGTACGCAGCGCGGCGTAGGACTGGTTGCGCTGTTCCTTCGGCCAGCCGTACGCGGACTCGATCTCCTTGAGGATCACGTTCGTCTTGTCCAGCGAGGACTCGAACGCGGACAACAGCTGTTCGGCCATCGGGCTCACCCCCGTACCTCGGTCTCCCAGCGTCGGTCGTCGGCGCGGCGCGGCGGGCCGCTGGGGCCCCGCCACAACCGGGTCGGACTGAACCGGCCGGGCCGTTCGGCCCGCCGTGGCGCCTCGGAGCTGCCGACCACGTGCAGTACGCCACCGCGGCGCCGGTCCGCCACCACCCGTACCGTCATGACCCACCTCCTCGTCGCGGCGCCCGAGCCGGCGCCCACCGACCATGCTGCGGCGGGGCCGGGTGAGCGGGCCTCACCCGGACCGGGTGAGTCGCTCAGGCGTCCAGCAGGCCGGCGAGTGTGGTGGCGTTGCGCTGCGCGTAGTCCCGGTAGCAGTTGTTCATCAGCACGTGCGTCTGTTCGGCCTGTCCGGCCAGCTCGCGCAGCTTCGGCGCCCAGTCGCGCAGTTCCCGCTTCGAGTAGTCGTAGCCGAACTTCTCGTGGATGTCCTTGCTGGTCCACTTGTCGCTGTGGCCGTGGAACCGGACCACCGCGAGGTCGGCGGTGGCCGCCAGCACCGGCGGGACTGACGACTTGTGTCCCTGCGGCATGTCCACGCAGACGAACGGCAGGCCGTGCTCGCGCAGGAAGCCGAGCGTCTCCTCGGCGTTGTCGCCGTCGAACCAGGAGGCGTGCCGGAACTCGACCACCGGGCGTAGCGGCGCGCACCGGCGGGCCACCTCCAGCAGGTACTGCTTGTTTGCGCGCTTGATGGTGAACCAGGGCGGGAACTGGAACAGCAGCGCGCCCAGCTTGCCGGCCTCGACGAGCGGGTCGAGGGCGGACAGGAACCGGGTCCACACCTCCTCGTACGCCTGCGCGGGCAGGTCGTCCGGGTAGACGTTGCGCTTGTCGGTGTCCGGGCGCAGGTCCTTGTAGAGCGCGGAGACGCGGGTGGGGTGGCCGGTCAGCAGGCTGAACGCCTTGACGTTGAACGTGAACCCGGGAGGGGTGCGTTCGGCCCACAGCCGGGCGGTCCGCTCGGCCGGCGGCGAGTAGTAGGTGGCGTCCACCTCGACCAGCGGGAACTGCCGGGCGTAGTAGGACAGCCGCTTCTCCGGGGTGTCGGCGCTCGCCGGGTACCAGCCGGAGTCGAGCAGCGTCCGGTCGGTCCACGAGGCGGTGCCCACCTTGATCTCACCCATGGTGGGAGTTCACCGCGATGGAGGACCGACCGGCAACCGGAACGGCGTTCAGGCCGCCCGCCGCTCCCGGGTCTGCTTGCAGGCCACACAGGAGGTCGCGGACGGGAAGATCTCCAGCCGCTCCAACGGGATCGGGGCGGTGCAGCCCTCGCAGAAGCCGTAGGTTCCCTCGTCGAGGCGGGTCAGCGCGTGCTCGAACTGGGCCCGCCGGTCCAGGATGGTGCGCAGCAGCGACTGCGCGGTGTCCCGCTCGGCGGTCTTGGTGCCGCTGTCGGCCTGGTCGTCGCCGGCGGTGTCGCCGACCTCCACCAGCCGCAGCACCTGGCTCTGCGCCACGGTGTTCTCGTACTCGGCGGTCAGCTCGTCGTACCGCGACCGCAGGGACTGCCGGATCTGGTCGACCTCCGCCTGGGAGCGGCCGGTGGCTGTCGTGTCGTGGACGAGCATCGCTGCCTGCCTTTCCTACACCCTCATACCGGACCGGGGCGGCCAGCGCCCCGGACCCGGTCCGACTGTGGATGCGCGGGCGACGAGATCACCCGTGCTCTGTGAGCCGGGCGATTACCCCAGCCCTCGGCGGGTCAAACCGGCTGTTTCCTGAGTGTTTCCGGTGAGTCCGTAACCGCAGTTCAGGCGGCCTCGACGAGCGCCGGACGGCGCGGATCGTCGGCCCGGACCACCACGTCGGCGAAGGACGCCGGGTCGACCTCGCCGGCGTAGCGGGCGAACGCGGGCAGGGTCCAGCGCAGCGCCGGGTCGGTGCGCCGCGCGAGCGCCGCCGGGGAGAGCACGAGGTGGACGGTGACGTCGAACGGCAGCGTGCCGCCGAGCAGCAGCGCACCGCTGACCACCACCACCCCGCCGGGCGGCAGATCGACGTACGAGGCGCGGCTGGCCCGGTCGGCACCGGCGTCCCACAGTGACGGCAGCAGCCGGCCGGAGCCGTCCGGGCCGGCCGGGTCGAGCACCTCGCGGCGCAGCCCGGGTTCGTCGAGCCAGCCCTCGTAGTACGCGTCGGGGTTGGTGCGGCCGTGCTCAAGGCGTACCGAGGCGGGACGGAGGAAGTCGTCGGCGCGGACGTGCAGCACCGGCCGGCCGGCGGCGCGCAGCGGGTCGACCAGTGCCTCGGCGAGCGTGTCCGGCCCGGCGGCGGGCGGGCCGTCCACGGCGACCCGCAGCCGGCCGGGCGTCCCGGTGCGGGCGAGACGCTCGGCCAGCTCGGTGACGAGCCGGTCGGGGCTGATCGGGCGCACGCGCATCGGACCATCGTGCCGCGCGGGCGGGCGGGTCACCACATGATCGGTTCGGGCGGTCGGGGCTCCGTCCGGCGCCGATCGGCGGGTGGTGGTCCCGGACGGTCAGCCGGTGCGGTCGATGGTGACGCGGGCGTCGTCGGCGAGCCGGTAGCCGACGCCGTAGACGGTGGTGACGAGCGGGACGTCCACGCCGACCTTGCCGCGCAGCCGGCGTACGTGCACGTCGACGGTGCGGACGCCGGCGTGCTCGTACCCCCAGACCGCGTTGAGCAGTTGCAGCCGGGTGAACACCCGGCGCGGGTGGGCGACCAGGTGCAGCAGCAGGTCGAACTCCAGGCGGGTCAGCGGCAGCGGCTCGCCGTCGCGCAGCACCGACCGGGACGACGCGAGGATGTGCAGGGTGGGGATGGTCGGGGCGAGCGGGCGGGCCGGGGCGCGGCCGCCCGGCACGGTGTCGGGCCGGCGCTCGGCCGGGACCGTGCCCGCGCTGACCACCGCGTCGCCGCGTTCGAGCATCTCGCGGGCGGCGTCGAGCAGCCGGCGGGCGGCCGGGGTCAGCGACTCCTCGCAGGCCAGGGGGATGGTGAGGGTGACGGTGAGCATGGGCGCGGCGGCCGTGTTCGCGGGACGACGCTGGCCGCCTGGGGGGCGACCGGGGACCGCGGGTTGGGACGTATGCCATCCGGCGCGCGACGAGGCGGGGCTGACCGACATGGTCCTCCTTGGGCTGGTCCGGGTATCTCCCCACGGCCCGGGACGCCGCTTCATCGATGCTTCCCGGCGTCTCTGCGAGGGTCAAGGGGCGGCCGCGTTGCATGAATGTGACATTTGACGAACACATCGCAGCCGTGCGCTCGCTCTGCGTGCGAGGCCCGTTGATTACAGCAGAGCACCGATTCGCGGTGGTACGGGGGGTCTCCCCGGGCGTTCACAATGGCGGATCAGCGGCGAACGTGAACGCGGCGCACCTGGGAACGGGGTGCGCCGCGTGCCGGCCGGGCCGGGGTCAGGCGTCGCGGTCCACGACGATCGCGGCGTCGTCGGCGAGGCGGTAGCCCACGCCGTACACGGTGGTCACCAGCGGTGTGTCCGGCCCGAACTTGGCCCGCAGCCGGCGCACGTGCACGTCGACGGTGCGCGCCACGGCGTGCTCGTAGCCCCAGACGTTCGCGAGAAGTTGCAGGCGGGTGAACACGCGGCGGGGATGTTCGGCGAGGAACAGCAGCAGGTCGTACTCGATGCGGGTCAGCGTGATCTCGGCGCCTCCGTGGCGGACGCGCCGGGTGCCGGTGAGGATGCGCACGCCGCCGGGGACGGGCGCCGCCGGGGCGGCGGCGTCGCCGCGGCGCAGGTCGAGCACGGTACGGGCGGGCGGCCCCTCACCGGAGGTGGCCAGTCCCTCGCCGGACGCGGCGAGTTCGTCGAGCAGGTCGACCAGGCGCGCGAGGCCCGGCGTCAGCGGACCGGCGCCCAGGTCGAGCGTGATGGTGAGCGTCGGTGCGGTACGCGGCCGGGGCGGCACGGCCCGGTCGGGGCGGCCCGAGCGGGCCGGACGGGTGGTGAGGGCGACGACGGACATGGGAGCCTCCTGTGCGGGCGGTCGCCCCGCCCCGCCGGGTGCGGCGGGACGGTCAGCGGAGCGCCCCGCCGGCGGTGACCGGGGGCGCGGCGGACGAGGGTCGGGTCGGCGGGGTGGGACCGAGGGTGGGCAGGCCGGCGATCTGCCAGGCGGCGAAGCCGCCGGCGACGTCGGTGGCCCGGTGCAGGCCGATGTCCTGGAGCGCGGCGGCGGCCAGCGACGAGGTGTAGCCCTCCTGGCAGAGCACGATCACCGGGACGTCGTAGCCGGTCGCCTGCGGCAGCCTTGCCGCGCAGCGCGGGTCGAAGCGCCACTCCAGCACGTTGCGTTCGACAACGAGGGAGCCGGGCACTGTGCCCTGCGCGGCGCGTTGGGCGGCCGGACGGATGTCTACGAGCAGCGCGCCGCCCCGGCACGCCAGGTGGGCCTGTTCCGGGTCGAGGCGGCGCAGGCGGGCGCGGGCGGCCGCGAGGATCTCGTCGATGCCCCGCGAGCCGGGCGGCGGGACCGGACAGCGCCCGGTGCGGGTGGGGGTCTGCGCCATCGTGGCGTCCTTCCGTTCGTCGGGGTTGCGGGTGCGGCTCACCAGGCCACACCGGCTCGGGCCACCTCGGCGACCCGGAGCCGGCCGGCGACGAGGTGGTAGCGGGTCATCCGGGTCAGCGCCGGCCGGTACACGTGCACGCTGACGGCGGGCTCGTCGCCGTGGTTGGTGACCTGGTGCACGTGCCGGGCGCCGAAGCGCCGGCCGGCTCCGGCGGCGAGCCGGTGCGGGCGCAGCCGCCCGCCGCTCACCGTCTCCTCGGTGAGCACGCCGGCCACGACCCGGAACGCACCGGACGAGCCGCCGTGGTCGTGCAGGCCGGTGCCCTGTCCCGGCAGCCAGCTCAGCGCCCACACCTCGTGCGCGTCGCCGGCGTCCAGCCGGGCGTACCACCGCTCGGACGCCTCGAAGCGCAGCGGCACCGGCCAGCCGTCCGGGTCGGCCCAGCGGGCGGCGACGGCGAGCAGGTCGGCGGGAACGGTGCTGGTCATCGGCGGTGCGTCCTCACGGTGCGGAGCGGATGTACCCGCACAGCTTAGACGGTAAAGCCTATCGGTTTAGTAGGTAATACCAGATGCTGGGACGCCGGGCGCGGCTCAGCGGAGGACCGGCGGGCCCACCTTGTAACCCGGCACCGACGGCCAGCGGACGGTGAGCACCGTGGACTCCCGCTCGGCGTACCAGGAGTGGTCCACGCCCCGGCCCCACACCACGTAGTCGCCGGGCGCGCGCAGCACCACCGTCCGGTCCGGCAGCTCGATCCGGAACGCGCCGCTGATCAACACCAGCAGGGCGGTACGCCGCTCGCCGGTGGCCCACCGGGACCGGCTCTCCCCCGCCGGGTGCACGCCCCACTTCACCTCCACGTCGGTGCTGTGCCGCACGTCCCCGGCCGGCTTGAAGTGGCCCAGCAGCCAGCCCGCGTCGGTCGCGCCGTCCACCGCCGCGTTGCCCACGTACACCCGATCGTCCATGTGCGCGCCTCCCGTGCCCGGCTGCGCAAGCTACCAGGCGCGCCGGGCCGCGACGCCATAGCCTGGGCGGATGCCCGACGAACTCGACGACGAGACCATCGCCTTCGCCCACCGGATGTTCGACCTGGCGCGGGCCGGGGCCACCGAGGAACTGGCGGCCAACGTGGACGCCGGGCTGCCGGTCAACCTCACCAACGCCAAGGGCGACACGCTGCTGATCCTCGCCGCGTACCACGCCCACCCGGACACGGTGGCCGCGTTGCTGGCCCGGGGCGCCGACCCGGCCCGGGTGAACGACAGGGGGCAGACCGCGCTCGCCGCGGCGGTGTTCCGGCGCCAGGAGGCGGCGGTCCGCGCGCTGCTCGACGCCGGCGCCGACCCGGACCACGGCGGACCGTCCGCGGTCGAGACCGCCCGGTTCTTCGAGCTGCCCGACATGCTGGCGCTGCTCGGCCGCGCATGAGCGGCGGACGGTATACAGGGACGGTGGAGGATCCCGTACCCGAGCAGATGCGCACGGCCGCCGCGGCGTTCCTGGCCGCGCTGGACGAGCCGGCCCGCGACGCCGCCCGGCACGCCTTCGACGACGAGCCGGCCCGGCGGTGGCTGGAGTACCGGCCGCGGCCCCGGCCCGGCGTCGCGCTCGCCGGCCTGGACGTCGACGCCCGCAAGGCCGCCCACCGGCTGCTCGCCACCGCGCTCAGCCCGGCCGCGTACGCGCAGGCCATGACCGTGATGGCTCTCGAAGAGGTGCTGGACCGGGCGGAGGACTGGCGGCGCGGCCGGCACAGCGGCGACTACTGGGTGGCCGTCTTCGGCGACCCGGCCCGCGACGACGACTGGGCCTGGCGGTTCGAGGGACACCACCTGTCGGTGAGCATGACCGTCGCCGACGACCGGGTCTCCCCCGCGCCGGTCTTCCTCGGCGCCAACCCGGCCACCGTCCGGCACGCCGGCCGCCCGGTCTCCCGGCCCCTGGGCCCCGAGGAGGACCTGGCCCGCGAGCTGCTCGACGCGCTCGGACCGGGCGGCCGCTCCGCCGCGATCATCGCCGGGGAGGCGCCCGCCGACATCATCAGCGCCACCCGGGCCACCGCGCCGGGACGGCTCGACCCGCTCGGCGTACCCCGGGGGCGGCTGCGGCCCACCGGCCGGGCGCTGCTCGACCGGCTGGTCGCGCTCTACCTGGACCGGCTCCCGCCGGAGCTGGCGGCCCGGGAGGCCGACCGGCTCGACGGCGGCGAGCTGCACTTCGCCTGGGCCGGCCCGGTCGAGCCGGGCCGGCGGCACTACTACCGGGTGCAGGGCGACGACCTGCTGATCGAGTACGACAACACCACGGACGACGGCAACCACGCGCACACCGTGCTGCGCCGCCCGGCCGGTGACTTCGGCGCCGACGTGCTGGCCGCGCACCACGCCGCCGCCCACCGGCCCGGCCCGCTCAGTCCCGGCGCGCCTCGATGAGGAAACGGCGGGCGTACGCGACGAACGGTCCCTCGGCGCGGATCCGCTCGTCCAGGCGGCGCAGCTCGTCGGTGTAGCGGCCGACGGTGAAGCCGGGCACCGTCCAGACCACCTTGCGCAGGAACCAGACCACCGCGCCGATGTCGTGGAAGACGGCACGCAGCGTGGCCTCGCGCAGGTCGACGACGGTGAGCCCGGCGGCCCGCGCGTCGGCGACCGCCTTCTCCGGGTGGCGGTGCTCCGGCGGCGGCAGCGGCCCGAGGATCGCCTCGCTGAGCTCCCGCATCGTGCCGGGGCCGATCTGCTGGGACAGGTAGGCGCCGCCGGGGCGCAGCACCCGGGCCACCTCACCCCACCAGGTGTGCACCGGATGCCGGCTCACGACCAGATCGAAGGCGGCGTCCCGGAACGGCAGCGGCGGTCGGTCGCCCACCCGCACCACGGACGCGCCGAGCGGGCGCAGGTGACGCCGGGCCACCGGCACGTTCGGCGGCCACGCCTCGGTGGCGACCAGCAGCGGCGGCGGCGCGGGCACCTCGGCCAGCACCTCTCCCCCGCCGGTGTCGATGTCCAGCGCCGCCTTCACGGCGGCCATCCGTTCGCCGACCAGGCGCGCGTACCCCCAGGGCGGGCGCTCCTCGGTGGCGCGGCCGCGCAGCCAGTCGAAGCCCCAGCCCTCGACCGGCGCCGCCTCGGCTTCGGTTACCAGTTCCTCGAACGTGCCGACCATGCCCGCGAGCCTGCCGCCCGGCGGTAGCCGCGGCAACGCATTTCCGCAGGGTCAGTACGGGCGCGGGCGGGCGATCTCGACTGTGGACCCGGCGGGCACGTCGCCGAACGTCTCGAAGCCGCTCGGCTCGGCGGCCCGGTCGAACTGCTGCATCAGCCGCGCGCCCAGGGCCACCCCGACCGCGCCGACGGCGAGCGCGACGAGTTCGGCGGCGAGCAGGGCGCCGTTCGCACCCCGCTGCGGCGCGTTCGCCCGGATCAGGCAGGACAGCAGGAACAGCCCCGCCATGACGGCGTTGACGAGGTTGAACGTCAGCACGGTCCGGCTGGTGCGCCCGGCGCGGACGTCCCACAGGTCGACCAGGCCGGCGACGGTGGTGAGCCCGGCGGCGACGAGCGCGGCCACGGCGGTCCAGTAGCCCACCTCGCCGAGGAACGCCGGGCCGCCGGCCACGTCGGCCAGGTCGAAGACCGCGGCGCAGACGAACAGGCCGAACGGGAACGTGACAAGCATCGGTTGAATGGGATGCCCCTGCACCCGCAGTCGGCTCTGCATCGCTTCCTCCCCAGGTCGGCGCAGCTCACCAGTCCAGAGTGCTACCCGAGGTGCCGCGGGGTGAAACGACTGTCGCTCAGTTGTCCCGGGGCCGGGAGACGGTCAGCACGAGCCGCTCGGCCACCTCGCGCAGCGGGATGTCCAACGAGGAGGCGGCGCTGCGCAGCACCCGCAGCGCCTCCGGGGCGGGACAGCCGCGCTGCGTCATGATCACGCCGACGGCCTGCCCGACCACGCCCTCGGCCAGCAGCGAGTCGTCGATCTCACCGGCCCGGGAGGCGGCCCGCTCGCGGTCGCGGGCGGCGGCCAGCAGCAGACCGGCGTGCTCGGCGAGCAGCATCGCGGTGAGCTGGTGGCGGGGGGTGAGCGCGTCGGGCGCCTCGGCGTACAGGTTGATCGCGCCGATGACCTGCTCGTCCACGTCGACCGGGGCGGAGATCACCCCGTGCACGCCCAGCGCGCGGGCCCGCTCGCTCCAGGCCGGCCAGCGCGTCTCGTCGGGCAACCCGTCCGCGATGATCATTTCCCGGCGGTGGATCGCCGTCATCGCCGGCGTGTCCGGACCGTGCCGCAGGTCGTCCAGCTCGGCCCGGTCCGGGTCGGAGGCGGCCACCCCGGCGGGCTCACCGGCGCGCAGCGCGGTGAAGCCGCAGCAGTCCACGCCCGGCACCGCGTCGCGGGCGATCCGGACCAGGCGGGCGAGCGCCTCGTCGAACCCGGCCGCACCGATCAGGCCGGCGGTCAGCTCACGCAGCAGCGCGGCCGTCTCCAGCACACCGAGGTTGTCGATCATGGGTTGGCGCGTGTCGAGGTTCACCGGGCCGGGGCCTCCACCGTCCCCGCGTGCGTCCACGCGGTCTCCCCGTCCGGCACCGTTGCCTGTCCCATGTCCGTCCCTCCTGTGGGCCCCGGCCTACTACCCTCGCAGACCGCGGGCGAAACCGCGCAAAAAGGCCCCTCCCGGTCGCACCGGCAGGGGCCTTTCGGCGCGGGTCAGCGCGACCCGGAGATGAGCCGCCGGCCCACCGAGGCGATCAGCCGGTCCAGCTCCGAGCCGAACGGGTTGTCGTGCACGAGGTAGGTCCAGGTGGCGGTCGGCCGCACCAGCTTCGACGAGTCCGGCTCCCAGCCCTCGTCGAACTCGGTCTCCTCGAACGTGGCCACGGTCCGCGTCTCGATCTCGGGCACCAGCGCGTTGAACGCCGGCACCGCGCTGCGGTGGAACTCGTCGAGCGGATCGAGCCGGCCCAGCGCCCGCAGGTGCACGCCCTCGCGTACCTCGGACAGCTCGGCCAGGTGGTCGGCCCAGAGCCGGTCCAGGTGGTAGAGGGCGATCTTGCGGGCCACGTCGGCGAGCAGGTCCTCGTCCATGTCGCCGGCCTTCTCCGGCACCCGCTCCAGCAGCATCAGCGCGGCGATGTCGCTGGTCAGCAGGCGCTCCCGGCGCTCGGCCAGCGCCTTGCGCTGCTGCTCGATCACCTGGCTGTAGCGCCACGTGTTGCGGTGGATCTCGTGGTTGACGCCCTCGGCGACCCGCTGGGCGTGCTCCACCGCGTAGTCGACCTGCGGGTCGGTGACCAGGCCGTCGGCGTTCATCCGCGGCGAGGCCGGCACGGTGTCGCCGGCGTGCCGGACCACCAGGTCGTCCTCCAGGCTGACGAAGAACACCGACCCGCCCGGGTCGCCCTGCCGGCCGGCCCGGCCGCGGAGCTGGTCGTCGACCCGGCGGCTGTCGTGCCGGCCGCTGCCGATCACGTACAGGCCGCCCAGCTCGGCCACCCGGTCCCGGTCGGCCTGGTCGCTGCCGCCCAGCCGGATGTCGACGCCCCGGCCGGCCATCTGGGTGGAGACCGTCACCGCGCCGTACGCGCCGGCCTCCGCGATGATGCCGGCCTCCTCGTCGTCGTTCTTGGCGTTGAGCACCACGCACGACACGCCGGCGGCGTTGAGCGCGGCGGCCAGCCCCTCGGACTCCTTGACGTCGAGCGTGCCGACCAGCACCGGCCGCCCCGCCTCGTGGCAGCGCGTGATCTCGTCGACCAGCGCCTCCTCCTTCTCGGCGCGGGTGGCGTAGATCCGGTCCGGCTCGTCCTCGCGGACGCAGGGGGTGTTCGGCGGGATCACCGCGACCTCGAGGCCGAAGAACTCGCGGAGCTGGTCGCCGACGAGCACCGCGGTCGCCGTCATGCCGCAGACCGTCGGGTAGAGCGCGATGTACGCCTGCACGGTGATCGTGCCCAGCACCTCGCCCTCGGCGGTGGCGTCCAGGCCCTCCTTCGCCTCGACCGCGGCCTGCAGCCCGTCCGGCCAGCGGCGGCGCTGCGCGACCCGGCCGCGCATCTCGTCGATCAGCTCGACCGAGTCGTCCCGGACGATGTAGTCCACGTCGCGGTGCAGCAGGGCGTGCGCGTGCAGCGCCACGTTCACCGCGGAGAGCTGCCCGACGTGCTCCTCGTCGTACAGGTCGATGCCGCCGAGCTTGGCCTCGACGGTGGCCAGGCCGACCGAGGTGAAGGCGACGCTGCGGCCGTCCTCGGCGATCGTGTAGTGCTTGCCCTTGCGCAGCCCGCGCACCAGCGCGGCGGCCGCGTGCACCGGATCCTGCTCGCCGCCGACCGCGCCGGCCAGCACCATCGGTACCCGGGCCTCGTCGATCAGGATCGAGTCGGCCTCGTCCACGATCGCGGTCTTCAGCGCCGGCTGCACCCGGTCGGCCAGGTCGGTGACGAGCTGGTCGCGCAGGAAGTCGAAGCCGGCCTCGCTGACCGACACGTAGGTGACGTCGCAGCCGTACGCGGCGCGCCGCTCCTCGGGCGTGGACGCCTCGTTGACCCAGCCGACGGTGAGCCCGAGCAGGTCGTAGACGGGCGTCATCCACTCGGCGTCGCGGCGGGCCAGGTAGTCGTTGACGGTGAGCACGTGCACCGGGCCGTTGCCCAGCCGCACGTGCCCGTACGCGGCGACGGTGGCGGTGAGCGTCTTGCCCTCACCGGTGGCCATCTCGGCGACCTTGCCGGACAGCAGCGCCATCGCGCCGAGCAGCTGCACGTCGTAGGGGCGCTGGTCGAGCCCGCGCCGGGCCGCCTCGCGGCCGATCGCGCAGATCTCCTCGTACCCCGTGGCCCGGCCGGCGGCCTCGGTCAGCTCGGCGTCGGAGAGCTGCTCCAGGTCCGCCTCGCGCGCCTCGATCGCCGGCAGCAGCTTCTCCAGCGGTGCCAGGTCGACTGTCGTCCCCGGGCGCTGGAGGAACCGGCGGAACCTGGTCTTCAACCGTTGCGACACACCCATGAGCGGCAACGGTACGCGAACCGGAGCCGATTGTGACCCCCGCCCACCGCGCGCCTCCCGCCTACCGTCCGCCCGCTTCCGTCGATCATGAGGTTGACGGCATGTCGTGTCCGTTTTGTCGCCGCCAACCTCATGATCGACGCCCTGGGAAGGGCGGTCAGGGGGTGAGGACCACCTGGAGTTCGCTGCGGCGGCGTTCGGCCAGGTCGGTCAGCAGGGTGGGGGCCTCGTCCAGGGGGACCACTGCGGAGATCAGGTGCTTGCGGATCACGTCCCCGTACTGGCGCAGCAGCTCCACCGTCTCCGCCGACAGCCGCTCCCGGTCCCAGGTGGGGACCAGGCCGCGCGGCACCCGGCCGATCTGCGCGCAGCGCAGCGACAGCCCGTTGTGGTGGAACTCCTCGCCGAGCCGGACCGCGTCCGCGCCGGCCTGGTAGAACGCCAGGTCGATCACCGTTCCCTGGGGACGCAGCAGGCGCAGCGCGAGCTGCAACGCCCAGTCCTGGCCGCGGCACTGGAAGACCACGTCGGCACCCCGGTCCCCGGCGGCGTGGTTCCACCGCGTCTTGAGCACCACCGCCGGGTCGTCCGCGTCCGGGTCGAGCGTGTCCAGACCGAGCGCCTCGGCGACCTGCCGCCGGGCCGGCGTCGGGTCGACCACCACCACCGAGGCGGCACCGTGCCGGCGGGCGAACAGCGCGGTCAGCAGAGCCACCACGCCGCCGCCGACCACCGCCACCCGGCGTCCGCGTACACCGTCACCGAGCGTGCGCACATCGGTGCCGCACAGGTCGGCGGCGGCGTGCAGCAGCCCGTTGGCGCAGATCGGGCCCATGTGCGCGACATACACGCCGAGCAGCGGATCGAGGTCGTCGGGCAGCGGCACGAACCGTTCGGTGAGCGGGTCGGCCACCCAGCCGCTGCGGTGGCCGTACGTCATGGCGCCGACCTCGCCCACCGCGACGGCCGGGGTACGGCTCTCCACCACGCGCCCGACTTGCATGTAGCCGAGCCGGGTCACCGGATACGGCGTGCTCGCCCCGCCCGGGCGGAACAGCCCGAGCGCGGCGTCCCAGGTGACGTGCAGATAGGGGTTGGTGCCCTTGACGAAGCTCAGTTCGGTGCCGGCGGACACGCCGCTGTAGAGCGTCTCCACCCGGAACGTGCCCTCGCGCAGCTCCGGCGCGTCCAGTTCGGCCAGCTCCACCCGGCCGGGTCCGCCGACCACCACCACCCGGTCACGCATCGACGCTCACCCCCGCGTCCGCGACCGGCGCGGTGAGCCGGGCCGCCGGGCCGGTCGGGAGCGCCACCGGCCGGCCGGTACGCGCCGACTCGGCCACCGCCAGGGCCAGCCGGTGGGTGCGCAGCGCCTCGGCGTACGGCACCCGCACGTCGTCGCCGAGGCCGCACACGGCATCGACGAACGCCCTGTCGACGGCGACCCGCGCGCCGTCCGGGTCGGCGGGAACGTGCCGCTCGCCGTCGGCGTCACGCACGGTCAGGCCGTCCTCGGCCAGCCACAGCGCCAGCCCGTCGGCGAGGATCTCCACGCCGGCCCGGTGCTTCCAGCCGAGCACGCAGGACGCCGCGAGCGTGCCGACCGCGCCGGAGCCGAACCGCAGCGTGGCGGCGGTCACCGAGTCGATGTCGGCGCCGTCGACCGGCGGCGGGCTGCCGTCGCCGTACGCGGTCACCTCGACCGCCTCGCCGGCCAGCAGCCGGACCAGGTCCAGCACGTGCGCGGCCTGCTCGACCACCGGGCCGCCGGAGCGGTCCCGCCGCGCCCACCACGCCACCGGCGGCACCTTGTCCAGCCAGGCGCCGTTGACCATCCGGACCGGACGGCCGGCGAGCAGCCGCCGTGCCTCCTCCACCACGTGCAGGTAACGCCAGTGGTGCCCGACGCCGGTGAGCAGGCCGCGCTGCTCCACCAGCGCCGCGACCCGCTCGGCGGTCTCCAGGTCCAGCGCCACCGGCTTCTCCACGAACATCGGCACCCCGGCGGCGACCACCGCCTCCTCGACCGGGCCGTGCGCGAACGGCGGCACGCACACGTACACCGCGTCCGGGCCGGCCGCGAGCAGCTCGTCCACGTCGCGGAACACCCGGCCGCCGTACGTGCCGGCGAGCGCCCCCGCCGCCTCCGGCGCGACGTCGGTCACACCGAGCAGCTCCACGTCCTCGAAGCCCGTGAGCACCCGGGCGTGGCGTTGCGCCACCCCACCGGCTCCGACTAGTCCCACCCGGCAGGTACGCATCCGACCAACCCTCTCGCCACGACTGGAAGACTTCGGTCACCACTCCCCCCGGCGGCGGCGCGCGAAACGCCACCGGGGGGCGCAACGCAACGTTCATCTGCCCGGAACCGCCCGGTACGCACCTGGTGATCAGGTTGTTAGGCAAGATCCGGTTAGCGCGGATGCGGGATTGGGAAAACCATGGTTCGCGATTCCACCACTAATGGGGGGTGCCCGTGCGGGAATCAGATTCGACCGTCTCACCTGTGGTGGAGGCGTGGGCCACGTACCGCACCAGCACCGCCGCCGACTGGCCGGCGCAACGGCTGGTCCGGGCCAAGGGCGCGAGCCGGGTCAGCGTGGTGCTGCCGGCCCGCAACGAGGAGGCGACAGTCGGCGCGATCGTGTCGACCGTCCGGGAACACCTGATGGACCGCGTGCCGCTCGTCGACGAGCTGATCGTGGTGGACTCCCGCTCCACCGACCGGACGGCCCAGGTGGCGCGCGCGGCCGGCGCCGAGGTGGTCAGCCAGGACGCGATGACGCGCGGGCTGCCCCGGCTGACCGGCAAGGGCGACGCGCTCTGGGCCGGGCTGGCCGCCGCCGAGGGGGACCTTGTCGCGTTCGTCGACGCCGACCTGCGCGAGTTCCGGCCGCACTTCGTGACCGGGCTGCTCGGACCGCTGCTGACGGACCCGAGCGTGGAGTTCGTGAAGGGCTTCTACCACCGGCCGCTGGTCGGTGCGACAAGTGTGGAGCCCGACGGTGGCGGACGGGTGACGGAGCTGATGGCCCGGCCGCTGCTGAACCTGTTCTGGCCGGAGCTGGCCGGTTTCGTGCAGCCGCTCGCGGGCGAGTACGCCGGCCGCCGTGAGGTGCTGGAGCGGGTGCCGTTCGTCACCGGGTACGGCGTCGAGACGGCCATGCTGATCGACCTGCTGGAACTGGTCGGGCTGGACGCGCTGGCCCAGGTCGACCTGGGTGAGCGCAAGCACCGGCACCAGGACACCGCCGCGCTGGGCCGGATGTCCGCGCAGATCATGCTGACCGCCTGGTCGCGGCTGCAACGGCGCGGGTGGGCGGCGCCGGGGGTGGCGCCGACCGCGCTGCTGACCCAGTTCCGCCGGGGCGGCTCCGAGGCGCTGCCCAACCTGGACCGCGAGATCGTCGTGAACGACGTGTCGGTGCAGGAACGCCCGCCGCTGGCGCAGATGCGCAACCGCCTTCCCCGCCGCCGGGTGGCGGCCGCATGAACAGCAAGAACACCGGAGAGGACAGCGCATGACGCTCACCGTGCTGATGAACGCCGGGCCGTGGCTGTCCGTGCCGCCGCCGGGCTACGGCGGGATCGAGAACGTGATCGCCACGCTGGTGCCGGAGCTGCGCCGGCTGGGCGTACGGGTGGTGCTCGCCTCGGTGGAGAGCAGCACGCTGCCGGTGGACGAGCGGATCGCGGTCTTCCCGGACGGCCAGTTCCACGCCTTGCAGCGGCCGTACAACCAGGTCTGCGGTGTCTCCCAGGCGCACCTGTCCGGGGTGGTGCGGGCGCTGCACGCCCGCGACGACATCGACCTGGTGCACGACCACGTGGAGGCGGTCGGCCTGGCCACGCTCGCCGCGATGGGCCCGGACGCCCCGCCGGTGCTGCACACCCTGCACTGGGACCTCGCCAAGCACCCGGAGCTGTACGGCAACCTCGACGGCGGCGACCGGGTACGGGTCAACGGGGTGTCCGCGTCGCAGCTGGCCCGCGCCCCGGAGGCGCTGCGCGCGCACTCGGTGGGACACGTGCACCTGTCCACCCCGCTCGCCGTGGACGCGGACCGGCACACGCCGGTGGCGAAGGGCGACCACGTGGTGGTCCTCGGCCGGATCAACCCGGGAAAGGGACAGGACCTGGGCGCCCGGCTGGCGCAGGAGGCCGGGTTCCGGCTGGTGCTGGCCGGTCCGGTCGGCCCGTACCACCGGCCGGAGGATCTGGCCGCGGCCGGCGACGAGGCCCGGCAGAACCCGGACGTGCGCTTCTTCTACGACCAGGTGGCCCCGTACGTCGACGGCGACCGGGTGCGCTGGGTCGGCACGGTGGCCGGGCGGGAGCGCGACGACCTGGTCGCCTCGGCGCGGGCGTCGCTGTTCCCGCTGCGCTGGGAGGAGCCGGGCGGTACGGCGGTGGTCGAGTCGCTGTCGCTCGGCACGCCGGTGGTGGCCACCTCCCGCGGCTGCCTGCCGGAGCTGATCGAGCACGGCCGCACCGGCCTGCTCACCGGCGACGAGCGGGAGCTGGGTGACCTGGTGCTCGCCGCCGCCGGGCTGGAGCCGGCTGCGTGCCGGCGCGAAGCGGCCCAGCGGTTCACCCCCGCCCGGATGGCACAGCGGTACGTGGAGCTGTACGACCGGGTCCGGGCGGGCGTGACGAAGCCGCTGCAGCCCGCCTGATCCCCCGCGAGCACGTCCACCGGCCCGGCCGCCCCGCGCGGCCGGGCCGGCGTTTGCGCCCGCCGGCCGAGGGAAACCGGCGCTTCCCGCGGTGGCGAGGAGGCCGGCGTGACGAACTCGATGGCGCACTCCCGGGCGCGGCGCAACCCGGCCGACGGGCGGGCTCCGGTACGCCGGGTCGCCTCGGGGTTCGCCGTGCTCCTGCTGCTGCTCGGCGCGCTGGGTTTCGTGCCGGGCGTCACCAGCCACTTCGCGGATCTGCGCTTCGCCGGCCCGGGTTCGGGCGCCCGGCTGTTCGGTGTGTTCCAGGTCTCGGTGGTGCACAACCTGGTGCACCTGGTGCTCGGCGTGGCCGGGCTGGTGCTGGCCCGTACCGTCGCCGGGGCCCGCGCGTTCCTGGTCGGCGCCGGCGCGGTCTACCTGGTGCTGTGGCTCTACGGGCTGGCGGTCGACCGGCGCGACGCGGCGAACGCGCTCGCGGTCAACCGGGCCGACTCGTGGCTGCACCTGCTGCTGGGCGCCGCCATGCTGGCGCTGGGGCTGCTCGCGGCGCGGCGCGGGGAGCGCCGCTGACCTGCGCCCGGCGGCCCCGATGCCCGGTTTCGCCGGTCCCGGGCCCGGGTACGTCCGTAGTCCTCCGGCTGTGGGAGGCGGCGACCGCCCCGGCCGGGCGGCCCTCCCCCGACGAGGGCGGCCCTCCCCGACGAGAAGGAAACGAGGCGGCGATGGTGACCCGGATCAGGTGCGAGGTCCGCGACGAGTCGCCGGTCACTGTCGTACGGCTGGCCGGAGCGCTCGACCTGGGGACGATGCGCGCGGTGCACGAGGTGCTCGACAGCTGCCTCGCCGCGCAGCCGGACGCCCTGGTGGTCGACCTGGAGGAGATCGAGGTCGGCGAGCCGCTGGCGCTGTCCGTGTTCGCCGCCGCCGCCCGCCGGGCCGCCGACTGGCCGGCGGTGCCGATGGTGCTCGCCGCTCCCTGCGCCGAGACGGCGGCGTGGCTGAACGAGACCACCGCCTGCCGGGTGGTGCCGGTGCGCCGGGACTGCGCCGAGGCCACGGCGCTGGCCGGTGCGGCGGCGTCGCCCCGGCTGCGGGCCCGGCTGGAGCCGGTCGCCGGCGCCTGCCGGCGGGCCCGGGAGCTGGTCACCGAGGCGTGTGGCAGGTGGAACGTGCCGGAGCTGGCCGGCCCGGCGTCGCTGGTGCTCAGCGAGCTGGTCGGCAACGTGGTGCGGCACGCCGGCACCCCGATGCAGGTGACGCTGACGCTGCGCCGGCCGTACCTGCGGGTGGCGGTGATGGACGGCAGCCCGGCCGACGCGCGCGCCGCGAGCAGCCGCGACCCGCGTGCCGAGGGTGGTCGCGGGCTGATGCTGGTGCGGGAGCTCACCCAGCGCTGGGGCAGCACCCCGGTCGGCGCCGGCAAGGTCGTCTGGGCCTTGCTCCCGGCTAATTGACCGAATTCTCCGCTCTCGCCTGGTTACATGGGCAGAGGGCCGGGTACGCCCGCCCGTCCTGTCTGTCGTCACACGGGGTGAGATGCCATGCCCAAGCGGGTAGTCACGGAACCGGCACGAGACCGGGGGCCCGCGATCCTCGCGCCGGCCCGGTTCGGGGGATTCCCCGGGCCCGTACGGGAGGCGGTGAAGGGCAACGCGCTGTGGCGGTTGCTGCGCACCACCGACGCCAAGCAGATCGGCCTGCTCTATCTGATCACGTCGTTCGGGTACTTCATCGTCGGCGGGATCCTGGCGTTGATCATCCGGGCGGAGCTGGCCCGGCCGGGGATGCAGATCGTCTCTCCGGAGCAGTACAACCAGATGTTCACCATGCACGGCACGGTGATGCTGCTGCTGTTCGCCACCCCGCTGTTCTTCGGGTTCGCCAACTACCTGGTGCCGCTGCAGATCGGCGCCGCCGACGTGGCGTTCCCCCGGCTGAACGCGTTCGCGTACTGGCTCTACTTCCTGGGCGCGCTGATGGTCGTGGGCGGGTTCGCCACCCCGGCCGGCGCGGCGGACTTCGGCTGGACCGCGTACACGCCGCTGAGCACCTCGCAGCACTCCCCCGGCGTCGGCGGGAACCTGTGGGTGGTCGGCCTGGCCGTGTCCGGCCTGGGCACGATCCTCGGCGCGGTCAACCTGATCACCACGATCGTGACGCTGCGCGCGCCGGGCATGACCATGTTCCGGATGCCGATCTTCACCTGGAACGCGCTGCTCACCAGCGTCCTGGTGATCTTCGTGTTCCCGCTGCTGGCGGCCGCGCTGATGGCGCTGGCCTCGGACCGGCTGCTGCACTCGCACGTGTACGACTCGACGACCGGCGGGCCGATGCTCTGGCAGCACCTGTTCTGGTTCTTCGGCCACCCCGAGGTGTACATCATCGCGCTGCCGTTCTTCGGCATCATCACCGAGATCATCC
This sequence comes from Micromonospora sp. Mcm103, assembly GCF_024519755.1. NCBI lineage: Bacteria > Bacillati > Actinomycetota > Actinomycetes > Micromonosporales > Micromonosporaceae > Micromonospora > Micromonospora sp. Mcm103. The sequence continues at coordinate 66,069 of NZ_JALJRJ010000023.1, read as the reverse complement.
CGGTGTTCTCCCGCAAGCCGATCTTCGGCTACACCGGCCTGGTGCTCGCCACCATCGCCATCACGGTGCTGTCGATGACGGTCTGGGCGCACCACATGTTCGCCACCGGGCAGGTGCTGCTGCCGTTCTTCAGCATCCTGAGCTTCCTGATCGCGGTGCCGACCGGGGTGAAGTTCTTCAACTGGATCGGCACCATGTGGAAGGGACAGATCACGTTCGAGACGCCGATGCTGTTCGCCGTCGGCTTCCTGGTGACGTTCCTGCTCGGCGGCCTGACCGGGGTGCTGCTGGCCAGCCCGCCGGTGGACTGGCACGTCACCGACACCTACTTCGTGGTGGCGCACTTCCACTACGTGATGTTCGGGACGATCGTGTTCGCCGCGTTCGGCGGGCTCTACTTCTGGTTCCCGAAGATGACCGGGCGGCTGCTCGACGAGCGGCTCGGCAAGATGCACTTCTGGACCATGTTCATCGGCTTCCACGCCACCTTCCTGGTGCAGCACTGGCTGGGCAACGAGGGGATGCCCCGCCGGTACGCCGACTACCTGCCCGGCGACGGCTTCACCACGCTGAACACGATCTCCAGCATCGGCTCGTTCGTCCTCGGCGCGTCCACGCTGTTCGTGATCTGGAACATCTGGAAGTCGTGGCGGTACGGCGCGATGGTCACCGTGGACGACCCCTGGGGCTTCGGCAACTCGCTGGAGTGGGCCACCACCTGCCCGCCGCCGCTGCGCAACTTCGACCGGATGCCGCGCATCCGCTCCGAGCGGCCCGCGTTCGACCTCAAGTACGGACCGCTCGTGTCCGACCTGGGCCGGGACCTGCCGCAGCGCACCACCAAGCCGCCGCAGAGCTTCAGCGAGGAGATGCACCACGAGCGGCACCTGCCGGAGTCACCGTCGGCCGGCGGCGCGTACGGCGCCCACGAGGCGGTGGAGTTCCATCCCGCGCCGCAGTCCGGGGCCCGGCCGGTGGAGGTGCCGGAGCCGGAGGACGTGCGCCGGCCCAGCTTCGAGGAGACCGACGAGCCGGAGGGCAGCGCGCTCAACGCCGAGCGCGACGACCAGCCCAACGACAGGTGGCGGCACCCGCGCGGGCACGGGGACACCCCGGAGAACTGAGACACCGGCGAGGGCCGGGGCCGCCGGGCGCCGGCCCTCTCGTCGTACGCCACCGCGCCGGCTCCCCGTGGTGGGGAGCCGGCGCGGTGGCGCGTGCGTCAGTCGGCGGCCGGCAGTCCGGCCGCGGCCAGCGACCGGCGTACCGCCGGCTGCACCCGGGTCAGCCGCAGCGGCACCCCGGTACGCGCGGCGGCCTCCCGGCCGGCCATCAGCGCGGCGATCCCGCCGGCGTCGAAGCCACCGGCCCCGACCAGGTCGACCACCACCTCACGGGGCTGCCCGGTGACCGCCTGGAGCACCGCCCGGCGCAACTGGTCCGCGCCCGCCCGGTCCACCTCGCCGCCGACCTCGACGACCACCCGGTCGCCGTTCTGCTTCACCGAGATCCGCGCCTTGGCCGGTTCGGCCTCGGCCGCGCCGTTCTGCCAGGGCGGCGGCGCGTCGGCGAGCATCGCCTGACGCAGCCAGGTCAGCGCCCGCGACAGCAGCCGGGACACGTGCATCTGCGAGATGCCGAACCGGGCGGCGATCTCCGCCTGGGTCTGGTTGCCGTAGAAGCGCATCGCCAGGATGCGGCGCTCCCGCCAGGGCAGCCGGTGCAGCAGGCCGCTGACGGTGACCCGGTCGTCGACGGACTCCAGCGCGTGGTCGGACTCACCGACCAGGTCGCCGAACTCGGCCGAGCTCTCCCCGCCCACCGGCGCGTTCAGCGACGCCGGGCTGTACCCGGCGGCCGACTCCAGCGCGGCGAGGATCTCCTCCTCCGGCGTCTCCAGCCGGGCGGACAGCTCGGCCACCGTGGGCGCGCGGGACAGCTCGCTGGTGAGCGTCGCCGTCGCCTGTCCCACCTCGAGGATCAGGTCCCGCAGCCGGCGCGGCACGTGCACACCCCAGGTGCGGTCGCGGAAGTGCCGTTTGATCTCGCCGACGATGGTGATGGCCGCGTACGCGGTGAACGAACCGCGTTCCGGGTCGTACCTGTCGACGGCGTTGACCAGGCCGAGACGGGCCACCTGCTCCAGGTCCTCCAGCGGCTCACCACGCCCGCGGTAGCGGCGGGCGAGCCGGCCGGCGAACGGCAGCGCGAACCGGACCAGGTCGTCCCGCGCCTCCTGCCGCCGCTCCGGTGGCAGGCCCTCGATCCGGGCCGCGTACGCGAGCGCCGCCGCGTCCAGGTCCTCCAGACCCCGGTCGGTGGTCGGTGGTGTGGGTGTGGTGGTCTGTCCGAACATCCGCGCCCCCTCGCCGAAGAGCCCCCGCCCGGTCGGAACCGGTCGTGCGCGTGGTCGGACCACGCACCGGGTGAGGAAGTTGGGTTACGTGACGGATACGTCGAAAGCGGTGGCTGCCCGCCGCACGGCGTCGTGGGCCGTTTCGCGGCGAGCGGTCTTCCCGCTCCGTAGGTACTCAATCACGGACCGCAGGATCGCGAGGAAGTTTCGCCAGGTTGGGCCGGCAGGCCGGTCCAGGCGGCGGTTCAGGAGACCAGCAGGCCCTGGTGTGCGCCCGCGTCACGCAGCGCGGTGAGGGCCTCGGCCATCCGCAGCGGCGGTGGCGCGGGCAGGTCGCAGGGCTGGTTGCGCAACACCTCCGTGGCACGTCGGGTGGGTACCGAGGCGACCGGGTAGCCGCGCGCGGCACCTCGGTCCAAGGCCCGTCGCTTGCGCCCGAAGCCGGCCACCGCCAGCCACTGGGGCAGCCCCGCGGACGCGGGCGAGCGCAGGCCGGGCGGCTCGGGCAGCACGTCCACCGAGCTGAACGGCTCGCTGCCGGCCAGCCACCACTCGACGCCGGCGACCCGGCGTGCGGTGGCGTTCTCGCACCAGTACGGCACCAGGCCCGCCCGCAGCACCTGCGCCGGGTCGAGGAGCCGGCCGCACTCCACCACCAGCCGGTTGCCGGTCTTGCCGGCCCGCCGCAGCCAGCGCCGGTACAGGTCGGCGGTCACCGCGCTCAGCGCGTCCGGCTGCGGCACGACCACCCGGTACAGCGGATGCCCGTACCGGTCGCCGAGACAGCGGGCGTCGTGCTCGAAACCGGACTCCACGCCGTGTTCGGCGAACGCGCCCGCCACCGTGACCTCCGGCGCCGCCCAGCGCGTCTCGTCGCCGCCGGCGGCGCGCAGCACCTGACCGAGCGCGCGGGCGTCCGGGTGGAAGTCGACCGGGTCCAGGCCGCCGGCCGGGCAGCCGGCCTGGAAGCTGTGCCCGTCGCCGCCGTCGCGGACCGGCCAGGTGCGGGCGTCGTGCAGCAGCAGCACCGGCGCGGCCGGTTCCAGCCGGTCGGCCAGGAAGCGCGCGTACGCCTCCGGCAGGGTGCGCCAGCGCACCGCGAACGTCACCGCCGCGCCGGCCGCCGCGCCCCGGCTGGCCGGGCAGTGCACCTGGCGGACGTGCACACGCGGGTTGCCGTCGAGCAGCCGGGCGGCCAGCGTGGCGCCGTGCGCGTACGCGGCGTCGGGGCGGTCCACCGCTCCCCGGGTCCACTGCCCGGCCAGTTCGAACCCGGCCGGGAGCCAGGGCACGCCGAGCGCCGCCGCGAGGTGGGCGGCGGCGCCGTGCGGCGAGCCGAGCACCACGCCGGGGAAGCGCCGGTCCGGGTACTGATCGGCGAACCACCCGGCGACCCGTTCGGCGTCCACGGCGGCGATCTGGCCGGCGGTGAGCGCCGCCCGCCCGGCGGCCCGGACGGCGGCGGCGCGGCGTACCGGCTCGGGCGCGCCGGTGAGGCGGGACAGCGCGCCCGGGTGGCCGAGGTCGCCGCAGTCGTCTCCGCGCAGCGCCCGGGCGGTCGCGGCGACCAGGATCCGGGCGGCGCTGCCGGCCGCCACCACCCGCTCCGCGGGCAGGCCCGCGCCGCTGACCCGTTCGACTCGTTCGCTCACCACGCGGCCCGGCTTCCCGTCCCTCTGGGGTCTAAACGGGGCATCTCCCCACGGGTCAGGACCAAGGCCCGCCCGGTACCGGCACCGCCCGCGACACCCAGGTACGCCGTCGCGCCGCGTGCCCGCCGTCGCGGGCGGGTTTGGGCCGGACCGGGACGGGCACTGCACGGCGCATGCCCGACGACGAGAGCACCCCGGCGGCGACCATCACCCCGTACCGGGACGGACCACTGCTGGTACGCGGCGACTTCGCGCTCGTCACGCCCGAGGGCACGCCGATCGAGACGCGCCGGGGCACGGTGGCGCTGTGCCGGTGCGGCAAGAGCGCGATCAAGCCGTTCTGCGACGGCACCGCACAAGGTGGCCGGTTTCCGGGCCGGCAGCGACCGCGCACCCTGACCCCGAACCCCCGCGCCCCTTCCCCGCGATCTTGCACTTTGGTACCCGGCAAACGTAGCGAACCGGGCATCCTGAGGGCCCGAACTGCAAGATCGCGGGGGCGAGGGCGGGGGCGGGGCCGGGGCCGGCGAGGGCGGGGGCGGGTCAGGCTGCGGCCAGGGTCTCGGCTCGCGGGCGCAGGGACGACTCGCCGGCGGACCAGGCGGTGAGCAGGTGCGCGGCGAACAGGGCGTCCAGCGCCAGCGCGGCGGCGGCGCCGAACAGCACGTCGGACGCGAGCGCCGGCTCGGCCCGGACCAGCCCGCCGCACATGTCGTACGCGGCGATCTGCTCGTGCACGGCGTCGGCCTCGACGTGCTCGTCGTAGAAACGCGTGGCGACCGCGTCGAAGCCGAGCCGGCGCAGTCCGTTGCCGTAACGGCGGTTCGGCAGCGACGAGGTCATCTCGTACGCGGCCAGGTGCCCGAGCAGCGCCCCGCGCAGCCGCCGGTGCAGGCCGAACAGCGACATCAGGTTGTTGGTCGCCAGTGTCACCGCGGGCACCCGGTCCAGGTGGGCGGCGTAGCCGGTGTCCAGGCCGAGCCGGTCCATCGTGGTGCGGAACAACTCGGCGTGCATCAGGTCCAGCCGGCCGTTGCCGTACTCGTCGGTCTGGATCTCCACCAGCGCCGCCTTCGCCGGGCCGCCGAGCCGGGGCAGCGCCCAGCTGTGCGGGTCGGCCTCGCGCAGGTGGTAGATCGAGCGGTGGACGACGAACTCGCGGAACCGGTCGAGGTCGGCGCGGCGCTGCAGCGTGGCGGCCAGTGGCGGGCCGTCGTCGGCGGCCACCAGGTCGGCCAGCGCACCCGGCACGCCGCCCGGCAGCACCGCCGGCGGCGGGCCGGCCAGCTCGCGCAGCGCCGCCTCGAACGGCCGCTCGGCGCGGGCGCGCAGCGCCAGCAGCGACGGCTCCCACTCCCACGCCTCGTCCACGCCGGACCAGCCCCGGTAGTGCAGCTCGTAGCAGAGGAACAGGGTGAGCTGAAGGTCGTCGTCGGTCAGCGGCGCGGCCACCGCGCCGAACCCCGCGCCCAGCCCGGCCGGCAGCTCGCGCGGAGCGCCGCTCAGCGCGGCCCGCAGCGCGGCGGAGACCGGCCCGCGCGCCGCGGGCAGCGGAGCGGGGCCGTAACGGCTGTCGGCGGCGACGGACATGGTGACCTCCCGGGACGGTTGCGCCCAGTCGCAGTGCCCCGCCCCGATGCCGCTAAACGACTTCGTCGGCCGCGATGGCCTCGGTCTGGATCACCCGCTCCCGCACCCGGCGGGCCGCGTCCCCGTCGGCCACCAGGCCGCGCAGGTCGGCCAGCGCCGGTTCGGGCGCGTCCAGCGTCACGGCCGGGTCCACCACCGCCTCCAGGACGGCGGGCCGGTCGGCCGCCAGCACCTCGTCCCAGGCGGGTCCGACCAGGTCCGGCCGGTCCACCCGGACGCCGTGCAGCCCGAGCAGGCGGGCCCACCCGGCGTACGGCACCTCGGGCCCCCGCTCCCCCGGTGACCGGCCGCCGCCGACGCCGGACTGGTCCCTGTTGTTCAGCACCAGCACGATCAGCCGCGGATCGCGCCACCGCGTCCAGTGGTGCGCCACAGTGATCAACTCGGCCAGGCCGTTGAGCTGCATCGCGCCGTCGCCGAGCAGCGCGAGCACCGGCTCGTCCGGGCGGGCCAGCTTGGCCGCTACCGCGTACGGCAGCGCACAGCCCATCGAGCCGAGCGTGCCGCACAGCCGCGCCTGCACCCCCGGCGGCAGCTCCAGGTGCCGGGCGTACCAGTAGACGACCGAGCCGACGTCGACGGCGACGGAGGCGTGCCGGGGCAGCCGGGTGGACAGCTCGCGGAGCACGAGCCGCGGGTCGACCGGGTCGGCGGGCGTGGCGGCGCGCTCGGCGGCGGCCTCACGCCACCGGTCCACCATCTTCTCCACCAAACCGCGCCACTCGCGGTGGGGATTCTCCGGCACCCGGGTCAGCAGCGCCCGCAACGTCTCGGCGGCGTCACCGACCAGCGGCACGTCCACCGGGTAGCGGGTGCCGACGCGCCGGCCGTCGATGTCGATCTGGATGGTGCGTACCTGGCCCGGCAGTGGGAACCAGTCGGTCCACGGATCGTTCGTGCCGATCATCAGCAGCGTGTCGCAGGAGCCCATGAGCTGCGCGGCGGCGGTGGTGCCGACCTCGCCGAGCACGCCGGTGTGGAACGGCAGCCGCTCGTCGAGCACCGGCTTGCCCAGCAGCGAGGTGGCCACGCCCGCGCCGAGCCGGTCGGCGAGCGCGACGATCTCCTCGGCCGCGCCGTGCGCGCCCTGGCCGACGAGCATCGCCACCCGCCGCCCGTTGCCGAGCAGCGAGGCGGCGGCGTCCAGGTCGGCGTCGTGCGGCAGCACCCGGGCCAGCGGCTCGCCGGGCGTCGCGGTGACCACCCCGGCGGTCTGCGGCAGCAGGTCCGGTACGGCGGTGACCTGCAACGCGCGCGGCAGCACCACGCAGGTCGGGCTGCGGGTCGCCGCGGCGGTACGGAACGCCTGGTCCAGCAGCGCCGGCACCTGTTCCGGGCTGCGGCCGTAGCGGACGAACTGGTTGCACACGTCGCCGAAGAGCCGGCTCAGCCCGATCTCCTCGTGCGCGCCGCCGAGCGGGCCGGTGACGTCCTCGCCGATGATCGCGACCACCGGCTTGCTGTCGAGCTTGGCGTCGTAGAGCCCGTTGAGCAGGTGCACCGCGCTCGGGCCCTGGGTCGCCAGGCACACCCCCACGCCGCCGGTGAACTTCGCGTGCCCGGTGGCCATGTACGAGGCGGTCTCCTCGTGCCGGGCGGGGACGAAGGCCGGGTCCCCGCCCGCGTCGTCGAGCGCGCCCACCAGCGGGGCGATCGCCGCGCCCGGACAGCCGAACACCCGCGGCACGCGCCAGGCCCGCAGGCGTTCGACCACCAGGTCGGCGACGATGCGCTCAGCCATTACCCCGCCCCGGCGTGCTCGCGTCGACGTAGCGCAGCACCGCGCCGACCCCGTCGGTCAGCTCCGGTGCCTCCTCGGGCGCGAGCACCGTCAGGTCCGCGTCGGTGCCGATCAGCGCGCGCAGCAGCGCCGCGTCGGCGCGTACCCGCTGGGGGTCGGCCACCGACATGCCGGCCAGCTGCCCCGGGTCGGTGGCGATCTCGGTCGGCTCGGGGCCCACCCACAACTCGCCGTCGGCCGACGGGTCGTCCACGATGAGCATGGTGTCGACCTGGTTGCGTTGCAGCGCGGAGACCACGGCGTCGAGACCGGCGCCGACGTCCTCCTGGACGCCGAAGCGGTCCAGCGCGGCGGCGATCCGCCGGTCGGCGACCTCGGCGACGGTCTGCACGGTGATGTCGTCCATCAGCGTGTCGTCGGCGCCCACGTCGCGGGCGCCCGCGTCGGTGCGGACCAGCACGTCCTGCCAGCGGGCGGGGAGCTGGGCGGCGATCATGCCGGTGGCCCGGACGTCCCCGGCCACCACGACGACGTCCGCGCCGACGCGCTCGGCCAGGTCGGCGGTTGCCGCGGCGGCGTCACCGGCGTTCTGGTGCCACGCCTCCATGGCGGCGCGCTGGTAGCGGGACTGCGACCAGCCACCCGGCTGCACCCGGCGCAGCTGGCGGCTCTGCCCGCCCTGCACCTGGGCCCGCCGGGGCACCCCGCCGGCGCTGACCGCCATGGCGTCCGCGCCGGTGCGGTCGGCCAGCACCCGCACCCAGGCCACCTGTTCGCCCCGCTGGGCCACGAGCGGCATGGTGTGCGGCAGCGCCGACCAGCTCGCCAGGTCACGCAGCGGCGGTGCGGACAGGTACTCGGTGAGCACCACGCGGCCCCGGCTGGCGAACACGGCGATGCCGTAGTCGCCGGGCATCGGCTGGTGCCGGCGGACGACCTCCTCCACCGCCTCGACGGTGACCGGGTCGGCGCCCTGCCCCAGCAGGTCGCCCTTGAGGGCCCGCCAGCGCAGGTCGACCTGCGCTCGCGCGTCCTGGGTGTCGCGGGAGGCGTCCATGTACACCGAGCACCACGGCCCGGGACGGTCGTAGAGCGGGCGCAGGAAGGACAGCTGCATGCTCGACCCCTTTCCGGCTCGGCCGCACGCATACCCGCGCCCCGGCGGAGTTCACCTGCCGGCCGCCCGGGCGTGACCACCGTTCATTCACGTCGTTCAACCCGAAGGGCCGATACCATCTGTGCACGGAACGGGACTCTCGGTGGTGAACATGGATACGGAGTTGTACACCCGACGCGTCGTCCACCCGACGGAGCGTGTCGTCACCGGGCGTCTGGTCCGGTTGATGGAGGGTTACGCCCGGGAGGTCCGGGTCGGGCAGCCCGCGCTGGTCGCGGTGCTCACCGCCGCGGGGGTGGTGGGGCTGCTGCTGAAGGTGGTGCGCGCGTTGCTCAGCAGTGGCGGCGGCGGGGCTCGGCGCAGCTTCAAGGAGCTGAAGAAGGGGCCGGAGTTCCTGGTCACCCCGGTCCGGGTCCGCGACGCCACCGGCCGGCTGGTCGAGGTCGAGTTGCACGGCCACCTGCCGCAGAGCGCGCTGCACCCCGGCGACCACGTCCAGCTCACGCTGCGGGCGCAACGCGACGAGGACCTGCCGCCGCGGATCGAGCGGATCGTCAACCTGACCACCGGGCAGCTGCTCACCCCGCGTACGGCCACGCTCTGGTCGCACCTGGGTCCGGCGCTGCTGCTCCAGGCGATGCTGGGCGCCGTGCTGCTGTTCGGCGTGGCCGCCTGCTCGGCGCTCACCTAGGTTTCCCCGTCACCGGTGGTGGGCACCGCTGCGGCCATGTTCCCCGGTTTCACGCTCACCGAGATCGACGTCGGCGCGGTGCGCCTGCGCGTACGCCACGGCGGCTCCGGGCCACCTGTGGTGCTGCTGCACGGGCACCCGCGTACCCATGCGACCTGGCACCGGGTGGCGCCGCGGCTGGCCGCGCGGCACACGGTGATCTGCCCGGACCTGCGCGGCTACGGCGGCTCGTCGAAGCCGCCGAGCGACCCGGAGCACACCGTCTACTCCAAGCGGGCGATGGCCGCCGACGTGGTGGGCCTGCTCGACGCGCTCGGCCACCGCCGGGCCGCCGTGATCGGCCATGACCGCGGCGCGTACGTGGCCATGCGGACCGCCCTGGACCATCCGGACCGGGTGAGCCGCCTCGGCGTGCTGGACGGGGTGCCGATCGGTGAGGCGCTGGCCCGCTGCGACGCCCGGTTCGCCGCCCGCTGGTGGCACTGGTTCTTCCTCGGCCAGCTCGCCAAGCCGGCCGAGCGGGTCATAAACGCCGACCCGGACGCCTGGTACGGCGGGTCACCGGAGGAGATGGGCGAGCAGGCGTACGCCGACTACCGGCGGGCCATCGGTGATCCGGCGACGGTGCACGCCATGTGCGAGGACTACCGGGCCGGGCTCGGGCCGGACCGGGCGGCGGACGACGCCGACCGGGCCGCCGGGCGCCGGATCGGCTGCCCGGTGCTGTTCGCCTGGTCCGAGCGCGACGACATGGTCGACCTCTACGGCGACCCGGCCGCGATCTGGCGCGACTGGGCCGACGACGTGCGGACCGCGTCGATCCCGTCCGGGCACCACATGGCCGAGGAGGCGCCGCGGGAGCTGACCGACGTGCTGGCCGGTTTCCTCGCGGAGGAGGCCGCCGCGGTCAGCGACCGGCGGGGGTGAGCGACTGCTCCACCGGAGCCGGGGCGTCGAGCAGGCCCCGGCGGTTCGCCCAGCGCTCGAACAGCACTGTGGCGAACGGGGGCACCGCGCTGGCCAGGGCCAGCCCGGTCTGCACGAGCGTCCAGCGGCGCCGCCGGGCCACCACGAGCGTCAGCAGGCCGTAGACCACGAACAGCGCGCCGTGGATCGGGCCGAAGATCTTCACGCCGATCTCGTTGCCGGGCGGGCCGTACTTGACCGCCATACCGGCCAGCAGCGCCGCCCACGAGCAGCCCTCGGCGAACGCCGCCACCACGAACGCCCGGATCCACCCGTCGCGCATTCCGCCACTCCCCTTTGCCGTCGGCGGCCATGCTAGCCGCCCGGGCCGGGCCGCCCGGACGGAACCCGCAGCCCGGCGACGGGGATCACCGGGGCCGCCACGGGGTACAGAAAAGGGCCTCCGGGCCTTTCCTGACCCGCCACTCCGTGCGAGGTTGGGGAGAACCAACGGTGACAGGGTGGTGACCATGGGCGAGGACGTCGGCGTGCGTACCTTCAGCCGGGAGGACCGGGCCCGCTATCGCGAGAAGGTCCGGCGGTGCCTGGACGTGTTCGCCGAGATGCTGCGGGAGTCCCGGTTCGACGTGGAGCGGCCGATGACCGGCCTGGAGATCGAGCTGAACCTGGTCGACGACGGCTTCGACCCGGCCATGCGCAACGCCGACGTGCTGGAGGCGATCGCCGACCCGGCGTTCCAGACCGAGCTGGGCCAGTTCAACGTGGAGATCAACGTCGAGCCGCGGCGGCTCGCCGGGACCGGCACCGCCGCGTTCGAGGAGCACGTCCGGGCCAGCCTGAACGCCGCCGAGGAGAAGGCCCGGACGGTCGGCGCGCACATGGTGATGGTCGGCATCCTGCCGACGCTGCGCCCGGAGCACCTGACCGCCGAGACGCTGTCGGCGAATCCCCGGTACGCGCTGCTCAACGAGCAGATCTTCGCCGCGCGCGGCGAGGACCTGCCGATCGCGATCAGCGGGGTGGAGCGGCTGGCCACCACCGCCGACACGATCACCCCCGAGGCGGCGTGCACCAGCACCCAGTTCCACCTCCAGGTCAGCCCGGCGCAGTTCGCCGACTACTGGAACGCGGCCCAGGCGGTCGCCGGCATCCAGGTGGCGCTCGGCGCGAACTCCCCGCTGTTCTTCGGCCGGGAGCTGTGGCGCGAGACCCGGGTGCCGCTGTTCCAGCAGGCCACCGACACCCGCGCGGAGGAGATCAAGGCCCAGGGCGTACGCCCGCGGGTGTGGTTCGGCGAGCGCTGGATCACCTCGGTGTTCGACCTGTTCGAGGAGAACGTGCGCTACTTCCCGGCGCTGCTGCCGGTGTGCGACCCGGAGGACCCGGCGGCCACGCTGCACAGCGGCGGCGTGCCGAAGCTGGCCGAGCTGCGGTTGCACAACGGCACCATCTACCGGTGGAACCGGCCGGTCTACGACGTGCTCAAGGGCCGGCCGCACCTGCGGGTGGAGAACCGGGTGCTGCCGGCCGGGCCGACGGTGCTGGACACGGTGGCGAACGGCGCGTTCTACTTCGGCCTGGTCCGGGCGCTCGCCGAGTCGGACCGTCCGCTGTGGTCGCAGATGTCGTTCAGCGCGGCCGAGGAGAACTTCAACGCCTGCGCCCGGCACGGCATCGATGCCCAGGTGTACTGGCCGGGGCTCGGCTACCTGCCGGTGACCGAGCTGGTGCTGCGCCGCCTGCTGCCGATGGCCCACCACGGGCTGGACCGGTGGGGCCTCGACCCGGCCGAGCGGGACCGGCTGCTCGGCATCGTCGAGCAACGCTGCCTGACCGGCCGCAACGGCGCGACCTGGCAGGTGGAGACGCTGCACCGGCTGGAGTCGGCCGACCACATGGACCGGCCGGCGGCCCTGCGCGAGGTGGTCCGGCACTACGTCGACCTGATGCACAGCAACCGGCCCGTGCACGAGTGGCCCATCCCCTGAGCCGGGCCGCCCGTCAGCGCAACGCGGTCACTGTCGCCCGCGCGGCCTGGGCGACCAGGGCGTCGTCGGGCTTCGCGTCGCGGCCGTCGCGACTGGTCATGACCGCCAGCACGATCGGCGCCCGGTCCGGCGGCCACACCACGGCGATGTCGTTGCGGGTGCCGTACCCGCCGGTGCCGGACTTGTCCGCCACCTGCCAGCCGGCCGGCACGCCGGCCCGGACCAGCCCGCTGCCGGTGGTGCTGGCCCGCATCCAGCCCAGCAGCAGGTCGCGGTCCGCGGGCCGCAGGGCCTCCCCCAGCGTGTACGCCCGCAGCGAGCCGGCCAGCGCCCGGGGCGTGCTGGTGTCGCGCTCGTCGCCGGGCGTGGCCGCGTTGAGTTCCGGCTCGGTACGGGCGGGCCGGGTGACCGAGTCGCCCACCTCCCGGAGCGCCTGCGCGAAGCCCGCCGGGCCGCCGAGCGCGTCGAACAGCAGGTTGCCGGCGGTGTTGTCGCTGTACCGCACCGCCGCCTCGGCGGCGTCCCGCAGCGTCATCCCGGTCTCCACGTGCCGTTCGGTCACCGGGGAGTGCGCCACGAGGTCCGCGCGCCGGTAGCGGACCACCCGGTCCCGGTCGGTGTCGGTCGTGGCGGCCAGCATCGCACCCGCCGCGAGCGCCTTGCAGGTCGAGGCGTACGCGAACCTCTCGTCGGCCCGGTGAGCGAGGGTACGGCCGGTGCCGGTGTCGAGGGCGAAGACGCCGACCCGGGCGCCGAAGCGCCGCTCCAGTGCCGCCAGCTCGGCCGGCGCGGGCACCGGCTCGGCGCTCGGTGTCTCGCTCGGTGTGGCCGTGGCGGTGGACGCGGCCGGGGCGCTGGTGGGCGGCGCGGCTTCGGGCCGGTCCTTCGTGCAGCCGGCCATAAGAGCCGTCGCCGCGAGCATCGCCGCCGCGAGCACCTGCCGTCGGATCATCCGTTTCCTCCCCCGTCGTCCGGACCACGCCGTTCTCGGGTCATTGTCGCCGATCCCGGTCGGGCCGGCAGACCGCCGTCTCTCGGCCGGCGCGGCGGGTCAGCCCGCGACGGCGGCGAACGTGACAGCGCCCGCCGCGGCCAGCGGCAGCGCCACCGCGGCGGCCAGCAGCCGCACCCGGGCGGACCGGCCGATCAGCACCACGAGCAGCGCGGCGAGCGCGAGGTCGATCGCCACGTTCCACCACGCTCCGGGATAACCGGACCGCGCTTTCAGCGCGAACCGCAGCGCCTCCTCGACGAAGACGGCCACCGGCAGGGCGGTCCCCACGATCCGCCGCCATCCCTCGGTCCGGGCCCAGATGCCGGCGACGCCGAACACCACGCCCGCCACCACGCCGAACGCCATCCAGGCGATCGAGGTGGGCGACCAGATCACGGCGAGGTCGTCGCCCTGGAGCAGCGTCGCCGCCAGGTAGTAGCTGGGCACCGCGACGATCAGCAGGACGCTGGCGGCCACGGCGGCGCGCACCGCGCCCGACCGGATCCACCAGCCCAGCGCGAACGCGGCCACCGCCCAGGTGGCGGTGGAGTTGCCGAGTTCGGCGAAGGGGAACGGCACCCACTTGATCCAGACGAAGTCCAGGAAGCCGAGCAGGAAGCCGGCGACGGGAACGACGAGGGCGACGGCGCGACGCGAGGGTGGCATGCGAGGGAGGATACATACTCGGTATGCTCTCCTCGCCGACAGGGCGGCGCTACGAGGCCAGGCGCCGCTCCGACGGCGCGAGACGCACCGCGGCGTCGGAGTGGTTGATCTCGGCCCACACCTCGTCGAGGGAGAGGCCGAGGACGTCGGCGATGGCCGCGATGGTGGGGAACGCCGGCGTGGCGACCCGGCCGGACTCGATCTTCCGGAGCGTCTCCGGGGAGACACCGGCGTCGAGCGCGGTGAGCAGCATCGAGCGCTCACCGCGTGCGCGGCGCAGGAGCGCACCGAGGCGCTGCCCGCGCTCGACCTCGGCGGGGGTGAGGGGCAACCGGACCATGCCAGGATTCTAATACCGGGATAACATGGCCGGGATACTTATTGGTTCTGTGAGGAAGGCGCCTGCATGATCGAGATCCTGAGCCGCACCGACGTCCGGCGGGCGCGGGACACCGGCGCCCTGGTCGCCCACATCCTGCAGACGTTGCGCGGCAGCACCACCGTCGGCACCAACCTGCTCGACATCGACAGGCAGGCCCAGCGCATGATCGCCGAGGCCGGGGCGCAGTCCTGCTACGTCGACTACGAGCCGTCGTTCGGGCGCGGCCCGTTCGGCCACTACATCTGCACCTCGGTCAACGACGCGGTGCTGCACGGGCTGCCGCACGACTACACGCTCGCCGACGGCGACCTGCTGAGCCTCGACCTGGCCGTCTCCCTGGGCGGGGTGGTGGCCGACTCCGCGATCAGCTTCGTCGTCGGTGACACCCGGCCGGCGGAGAGCGTCGCGCTCATCGACGCGACCGAACGGGCGTTGCAGGCCGGGATCGCCGCGGCCCGCCCCGGCGCCCGCGTCGGCGACCTCTCGTACGCCATCGGCTCGGTCCTCACCGAAGCCGGGTACACGGTCAACACCGAGTTCGGCGGCCACGGCGTCGGGTCGACGATGCACCAGGACCCGCACGTGTCGAACACCGGACGGCCCGGTCGCGGCTACACACTGCGGCCCGGGCTGCTGCTGGCGCTGGAGCCGTGGGTCATGGCGGACACCGCCACGCTGGTCACCGACGCCGACGGGTGGACGCTGCGCAGCGCGACCGGCTGCCGTACCGCACACAGCGAGCACACCATCGCCATCACCGACGACGGCGCGGAGATCCTGACGCTGCCGAAGCCGTGAACGTCGCTGCGGCAGGCGTCCGCAGCTCTCCCGCGTTCCCGCCGACGCCGCGTCCTCAAGCGGCCGTGCAGCGCTCCCGCAGCGTCTGCACGCCGGGGCCGGTGAGGTCGTCGCAGTAGGCGGCCCGCCCGGCCATCGCCATCATCAGCGCGAGCGTGGTGCCGCTGGCCAGCGGGCCGGCTCCGGCGCTGAACGGCCCGTCGGTGGCCTCCACCCGCAGGCCCTCGATCGCGCTGCGCCCGGCCACCGTGAAGTCCCGCCCGGCGTAGAACCGGACGACCGGCGTGACGGCCTCGACCGACGGCGTACGGGTCAGGCCGAGCGGACGCCGGATGTCCTGGGCGTGCACGACCACCTCACCGAGCCACGCCTCGGTCGGCCCGAACGTCGACGTGGTGCTGCCGACGATCCGGCGGAACCGGCCCAGCGTCTCCCCCGGGTCGGCGCCCAGGTGCTCGGCCAGCCGGCGGTCGTTGTGCAGATCGAAGTCGAACCGGGCGCCGAGCACGCTGGCGAGCCACCGGACGCGGCCGACGCTCGCCGCCGCCGTCATGTGCGCGAGCGTCTCCTGCACCGTCCACCTGCCGCACAGCGTGCGCCGGGCCCACTGCGCCGCGTCGAGATCGGCGAGGTCGTCGGCCAGGGCGGCGCGCTCGGCATGCGCGAGCGCCCACAGCTCGTTTCGGCCCAGGTTGTCGGACATGGGGAACCTCCAGAGTCGGTCGTCAGAGGTTGGACCGCACCGCCTCGGCGAACTCACCGCTCCCCGCCCGCCGATCTTGGAGTTGTGGTGGTTCGCGAACCGGACATCTGCGACCTTCGAGGCGCCACAACTCCAAGATCGGCACCGACGGCCGGAGGCCGCGCGAGCCGTCAGAGCGCCACGATCGCGGCCGACTCCGGCGGCAGCTCGACGCCGTCGCGCATCACCGTGACGCCCTCTGACGTGGTGAGGAGCACGCGGCGTACCACGCCGGGCAGGTTGATCCGCTGCGCCCGGCCGGCCAGGTTCGCCACCACGAGCGTCTCGCCGCGCCGCATCACCAGGAAGCGGTCGCCGTGGCGTACGTCGACCCGGTCCAGCCGCGGGTCCGACAGGTCGGCCCGGGAGCGGCGCAGCGCGATCAGCCGCCGGTAGAGGTCGTACGTCTCGCGGTGCTCCGGCTTGTCCAGCTCGGCCCAGTCCAGCCGGGACCGCAGGAACGTCTGCGGGTCCTGCGGGTCGGGCACGTCCTCGGTGGCCCAGCCGTGATCGGCGAACTCGCGGCGGCGGCCGGTGGCGACCGCCGCGGCGAGTTCCGGCTCGGGGTGGCTGGTGAAGAACTGCCACGGCGTGGAGGCCGCCCACTCCTCCCCCATGAACAGCATCGGCGTGAACGGCGCGGTCATCAGCAGCGTCGCGCCGACCCGCAGCAGGCCGGGCGACAGCGTGGCGGAGATCCGGTCGCCGGTGGCCCGGTTGCCGATCTGGTCGTGGTTCTGCAGGTACGCCACGAAGCGGTGGCCGGGGGTGCGCTGCCTGTCGACCGGGCGGCCGTGGCTGCGGCCCCGGAAGCTGGACCAGGTGCCGGCGTGGAAGAACCCGCCGGTCAGCACGTCGGTGAGGCACTCCAGGGAGCCGAAGTCGCCGTAGTAGCCCTGCCGCTCACCGGTGAGCAGCGTGTGCAGCGCGTGGTGGGCGTCGTCGTTCCACTGGGCGTGCAGGCCGTACCCGCCCGCCTCGCGGGGCGTGATCAGGCGCGGATCGTTGAGGTCGCTCTCGGCGATCAGCGACAGCGGCCGCCCCAGGTGCGTCGACAGCGCCTCCACCTCGGCGGCGACCTCCTCCAGCCAGTGCACGGCCCGGTCGTCCGGCATGGCGTGCACGGCGTCCAGCCGCAGCCCGTCGACGTGGTAGTCACGCAGCCAGCCGAGCACACTGTCGGCGATGTAGCGGCGTACCCCGTCGGAGTGCGGGCCGTCCAGGTTGACGGTGCGGCCCCAGGTGTTGCTCTGCTCGGTGAGGTACGGCGCGAACCGCGGCGCGTAGGCCCCGGAGGGCCCGAAATGGTTGTAGACGACGTCGAGGATCACCCCCAGGCCCTTGGCGTGGGCGGCGTCGACGAACCGTTTCAAGCCGTCCGGGCCGCCGTACGGCTCGTGCGGGGCGTACCAGCAGACACCGTCGTAGCCCCAGTTGTACTCGCCGTTGAACGCGTTGACGGGCAGCAGCTCGACCATGTCGACGCCGAGGTCGACGAGGTGGTCGAGCCTGGCGATCGCGGCGTCGAACGTGCCCTCGGGGGTGAACGTGCCGATGTGCAGCTCGTACAGCACGCTGCCGGGTAGTTGCCGGCCGGTCCAGGCGGCGTCGGTCCAGCCGAACGCGGCGTGGTCGTAGAGCCGGCTGGGCCCGTGCACCCCGGCCGGCTGCCAGGCCGAGCGGGGGTCGGGCAGCGCCTGGTCGTCGTCGTCGAGCAGGAACGCGTAGTCGGTGCCCGGCCCGGCGTCGGGCACCTCGACCCGCCACCAGCCGTCCGGCCCCTGACGCATCGCGTGGTCGGCGACGCCGGGCAGGCGCAGCCGCACCCGCGCTGCCTCGGGCGCCCACACCGTGAACTCGGTCATGCGGCGGCCTCCACAGAGTCGGTGGGTGCGAGGAGGGCGACGGGATAGGTGCTCAGCAGATCATCCAGGAGCAGCTCAGAACCACTGTAGACCCGTCCGGTGAACAAGTCGGTGCACTCGTGAACGGGAAGTGACACGGTCGTGTCCCGCCAGCCGCCGGAGCGGGCCAGCCGCAGCGGCAGCCGGGTCGCCACCGCGACCGCGCCGCCCCGGTCGAAGGCCACCGCGTGCGCGGCGGCCGGGCCGCGCGCCGGCACCGGCCGGTAGCCGCCGAACAGGTCCGGGCGGTCGCGGCGCAGCCGCAGCGTCCGGGACACCACGAGCAGCTTGGCCGCGCCGTCGCCGGCGACCGCGGGCCGCCGGCCGGCATCGAGCCGGGCCAGCATGTCCCGGCGTACGGCGAAGTCGACAGGCCGCCGGTTGTCCGGGTCGACGAGCGAGTTCTCCCACAGCTCGGTGCCCTGGTAGACGTCCGGCACGCCGGGCATGGCGAGCTGCACCAGCTTCTGCCCGAGGGCGTTGGACCAGCCGGGCGGGGTGATCTCGGCGGCGAACGCGGTGATCTGGGCGTGCAGTTCCGGGTCGTCGTACATCCGGTCGACCAGGGCGTGCAGCTCGTGCTCGAAGGCCGGGTCCGGGTCGGCCCAGCTGGTGGTGACCGATGCCTCCCGGGCGGCCTTCTCGGCGTACCCGTGGAGCCGTTCCCGTTCGATCGGCCACGCCCCGACGGCGGTCTGCCAGAGCAGGTGGGCCAGCGCGGGGTCGGCCAGCGGCGCGCGCGACATCCAGTCGGCGACCCGCTCGGCCCAGCGGCCGGGCAGCTCGGACAGCACCGCGAGGCGGGCGCGGACGTCCTCACCGCGCTTGGTGTCGTGGGTGGACAGCGCGGTCATGCTCGCCGGCCAGCGCACGTGCCGGCTGGCGGCGAAGCGGTGCAGCTCGGCCGGGGGCACACCGAAGTGGGCCGGGCTGCCGCCGACCTCGTTGAGGGCGACGAACCGGCTCCACCTGTAGTACGCGGTGTCCTCCACGCCCTTGGCCATCACCGCGCCGGTGAACTGCGGGAACCGGGCGGCCAGCTCGTGGCCGGGGTCACGCAGCCGGGCGGTGACCTGGTCGAGGACGCCGGTCAGGTCGGGGCGGCGGCGGCCCGCTTCGCTGCGGGCGGCGGCCAGGTGCCGGGCGCCGGAGGGCGGATAGCCGCGGTAGACCGGGAAGCAGGCGGCCAGCTCGGCCAGCGCGGCGCGGACCTGCTCGCCCGGCAGCTCCGGCACGAGCGCGGCCAGACGGGTCAGCTCGGCGGCGAGCAGCCGGGTGGCGGCCTCCAGCTTGGTGGCGTGCGTCAGGTCCGGCCAGGAGGTGTGCCGCCCGGTCAGCCGGCCGTCGAGCGTGGTGAACTCCGGTTCGGCGTCCGGGTCGACGAACAGCCCGGACACGGCGGCCAGCGCGTCGTAGCCGGTGGTGCCGTCGACCGGCCAGTCCGGCAGGTCCTCGCCGTACTCCAGGATCTTCTCCACCACCAGCCAGCTCTCCGGCGCGGCGGCGCGCAACCGGGCCAGGTAGCCGGCCGGGTCGCGCAGCCCGTCCGGGTGGTCGACGCGGATGCCGTCGACCTCGCCGGCGTCGACCCAGCGCAGGACCTCCGCGTGGGTGGCGTCGAACACCTCCGGGTCCTCCACCCGCAGGCCGGCCAGGTCGGACACGGCGAAGAACCGGCGGTACGTCAGCTCGGCGTCACCGCGCCGCCAGTTCACCAGCTCGTAGTGCTGCCGGTCGTGCACCTGGCGGGGCGTGCCGTCGCCGGTGCCGTCGGCGACCGGGAAGCGGTGCTCGTGGTAGCGCAGTTCCCCGTCGACGAGCTTCAGGTCGTCGAGCGCGTCGGCGGTGTCGGCGAGCACCGGCAGCAGCAGCCGCCCACGGTCCCAGTCGATGTCGAACCAGCGCGCGTACGCCGAGTCGCGGCCCCGCCGCAGCACGTCCCACCAGGCCGGGTTGGCGTCGGGCCGGGCGACCCCGGCGTGGTTGGGCACGATGTCCACGACCAGGCCGAGCCGGGCCGCGCGCAGCGCCCGGACCAGCCGCGCCCGGGCGGCCTCGCCGCCGAGCTGCGGGTTGACCGCACGGTGGTCGACCACGTCGTAGCCGTGCGTGGAGCCGGGCGTGGCGGTGAGCAGGGGCGCGGTGTAGAGGTGGGTGACGCCGAGCGCGGCGAGGTAGCCCGCCAGCTCGGCCGTGGTGTCCAGGTCGAAGCCGGGCCGCACCTGGACCCGGTACGTCGAGCGGGGGGTGTCGGGCATGGGTCAGGCCGTCCTCTCCAGGACCAGCAGCGAGCGGTCCGGTACGCAGACCGTGCCGCCCGCCTCGACCAGTGTCGTCTTCTCCGGGTCGGGTTCCGCGGTGCTGATCACCAGCTCCCACCGGGTGCCGAACTCCTCGCCGGGCAGCGTGAAGTCCAGCGGCGCGTCGTGCGCGTTGAACAGCAGCAGGAACGAGTCGTCCCGGTGGCGCTGGCCGTACTGGCCGCGTTCGCCGATGCCGTCGCCGTTGACGAACAGGGCCACCGAGCGGCCGAAGTCGTTGCCCCAGTCCTCGCCGGTCATCTCCCGGCCGTCCGGGGTGTACCAGGCCAGGTCGGGCAGCCCGGAACCGGCGGCGCGGCCGCCCACCGGCAGGCCGGTGAAGAACCGGCGGCGGCGGAACACCTGATGCCGGTTGCGGAAGTCGGTGAGCCGGCGGACGAAGTCCAGCAGCTCGTCGTCGGCCCGGTCCCAGTCCACCCAGGCGATCTCGCTGTCCTGGCAGTAGGCGTTGTTGTTGCCGCGCTGGGTGCGGCCCAGCTCGTCGCCGTGGCCGAGCATCGGCACGCCCTGGGACAGCATCAGCGTGGCCAGGAAGTTGCGCCGCTGCCGGGCGCGCAGCGCGCGTACACCGGGATCGTCGGTCTCGCCCTCGACGCCGCAGTTCCAGGACCGGTTGTGGCTCTCCCCGTCCCGGTTGTCCTCGCCGTTCGCGTCGTTGTGCTTGTCGTTGTAGGAGACCAGGTCGGTGAGCGTGAACCCGTCGTGGCAGGTGACGAAGTTGATGCTGTGGAACGGGCGGCGGCCGTCGTCCTGGTAGAGGTCGGCGGAGCCGGAGATGCGCGAGGCGAACTCGGCGAGGGTGGCCGGCTCGCCGCGCCAGAAGTCGCGTACGGTGTCGCGGTATTTTCCGTTCCACTCGGTCCACTGCGGCGGGAAGTTGCCGACCTGGTAGCCGCCGGGGCCGACGTCCCACGGCTCGGCGATGAGCTTCACCCGGCCGACCACCGGGTCCTGCTGCACCACCTCGAAGAACGTGGACAGGCGGTCCACCTCGTAGAACTCGCGGGCGAGCGTGGCGGCCAGGTCGAACCGGAAACCGTCGACGTGCATCTCGGTGACCCAGTAGCGCAACG
Source organism: Micromonospora sp. Mcm103 (assembly GCF_024519755.1). NCBI lineage: Bacteria > Bacillati > Actinomycetota > Actinomycetes > Micromonosporales > Micromonosporaceae > Micromonospora > Micromonospora sp. Mcm103. The sequence continues at coordinate 45,067 of NZ_JALJRJ010000023.1, read as the reverse complement.
AATCCATGATCAGTTGCAGCGAGTGCGGGCTGCGCACGTTGAGGCTGTTGCCCGTGCCGGTGTAGTCGACGAAGTAACGCCGATCCTCCTCCGAGAGCCGGTAGTAGCTGGGCGTGTCGATGCCCTTGAAGCTCAGCGACGGCCCGAGGTGGTTGCCCTCGGCGGTGTGGTTGTAGACCACGTCGAGGATGACCTCGATGCCGGCGGCGTGCAGGGCCTTGACCATGCCCCGGAACTCCTGCACCTGCTGGCCGAGGCGGCCCAGCGCGGAGTAGCCGTGGTGCGGGGCGAAGAAGCCGATGGTGTTGTAGCCCCAGTAGTTGCGCAGCCCCAGGTCGGCCAGGCGGTGGTCGTGCACGAACTCGTGCACCGGCATCAGCTCCACCGCCGTCACGCCGAGCCGCTTGAAGTGCTCGATCATCACCGGTGAGGCGATCGCCGCGTACGTGCCGCGCAGCTCCTCCGGGATGCCCGGGTGGCGCATGGTCAGGCCGCGCACGTGCGCCTCGTAGATCACCGAGTGGTGGTACGGGGTGCGCGGCGGCCGGTCGTTGCCCCAGTCGAAGTACGGGTTCACCACCACCGACTTCGGCATGTACGGCGCCGAGTCGGCGGTGTTCATCCGGTCCGGGTCGCCGCCGACCTCGTAGTCGTAGACCGACGGATCCCAGGTGATCTCCCCGTCGACGGCCTTCGTGTACGGGTCGAGCAGCAGCTTGTGCGGGTTGCAGCGCAGCCCCTCGGCCGGGTTCCACGGCCCGTGCACCCGGTAGCCGTAGCGTTGGCCGGGCTCGACGCCGGGGATGTAGGCGTGCCAGACGTACGCGTCGACCTCGCGCAGCTCCACCCGCCGCTCGGTGCCGATGTCCCACTCGTCGAACAGGCACAGCTCGATCTTCTCCGCCACCTCGGAGAAGATCGCGAAGTTGGTGCCCATCCCGTCGTACGTGGCGCCGAGGGGGTAGCTCTCGCCCGGCCAGACCTGCATGTCGCTCCTTCGGCCCATGATCGTGAGCGCACCGGACAGGGGGAACCGCCGATGCGCACGCCGGTGATGCCCCGTCGCACGCCCCGTCAATCCACCCGTTCGGACCGTAACCGAAATCCGCCCTCGTGGGGCCGGGTGTCACGTTCGGGTGCCCGTGTCACGCCCAGCTCGCCGTCCCGGCATTCTCCATACCGGCGTCGGCGGAATACGCAGGTCACTTCACAGTAGAGGGTCACCCGCATTCATTGACGCTCTCCCCCACTTTATCTTCTCGTTACATCGCCTTCACACGATCAGAAAAGGGGGCAATTGATCCGACGACTCATCGTTCGGCCCCACCTGAGCAGGGATTTCTCGAATAGTGGATCTGGAGCTACGCCGCGTCACCGCCCGGAATCTTTCCGTTCCCGACCGGCCGCCACCTGCGCTGATTGACGATTCCGCCTCGCTTTATCTCTCCGTTACATCAGCGCGGCGCCGATCCCACCAGGACCGGCCTACGCTTCGTTCCACTGTCCACATCGATCCGAAAAGAGGATGAATCGATGGGTGAAAGCAGGAACGTGTCGATCGACCTGTCCGACCTGGACACCACGGCGGTCTCCTGGTCGGGCGCCGGTGACGAGGCGTCGGCGGGGCTGTACGCCATGCCGGCGGCCGGCGGGATCACGCTGACCGACCCGTCCGCCATGGGCAAGGGCTCCTGCGGCGGCGCCGCGTGCCAGGGCCGGCCGATCCAGTGGTGCTGCGTCAACTGCCACTGATCATCGCGGAGCCGCCGGCCGACGCCGGCGGCTCCGTCCCATCGTCGGCGCGGCCGGTGGTCCGGCTCGTGAGATAAGCGGAGAGGTACGTCGGATGAGCGTTGAACCCGGTCGAGCCGTCGAGCTGAGCGTGGTGATCCCCACCCACGCGGACGCACCCTGTCTGGAGCTCACGCTGCGGTCGCTGCGGCGCCAGACACTGGACCCGGCCCGCTTCGAGGTCATCGTGGTCCGCGACGGCGGGGACGGCAGCCAGTACTCCGGCATCGCCGACGCCGGCAAGGGGCTGCGCCTGCACTTCGTCGAGCGGCCCGAGCGCGGCGGCCGGGCGGCGGCCCGCAACGAGGCCGCGCGGCGGGCGACCTCACCGCTGCTGCTGTTCCTCGACGCCGACTCGTACGCCACGCCGGACCTGCTGCGCCGCCACCTCGACCACCACAGCGACCCGTCCGCGCCCGCGGTGCTGATGGGCCGGCGCGACGAGACCGGCATCGAGCACGTGCACGCGGCGCTGGCCGACCAGCCGACGATGCCCGTTCCCCGGCTACGCGGAGCCGGCGGCGGCGACATGCGGTTCGGGACCGAGGAGGGACCGTCCGGCGACGACTGGCTGCTGGCCGGGTGGCTGTTCTGCTTCACCCACAACGCGTCCGTACGCCGGGACGTGTTCGAGGCGGTCGGCGGGTTCGACGAGGGCTTCGGCCTGCGCTGGGGCCTGGAGGACATGGAGCTGTTCTACCGGGTGCACGCACACCTCGGCGTGCTCGGCCGCAACTTCGCCTACGACGACCTGGCCGCCGTCTACCACCTGCCGCACCACCGCAACGTCATCCAGAACTGGAACGACTTCATGGACAACCTGGATCGGGTCGCGCAGAAGTACCCGGTCGTGGAGTGGGAGTTCGCCGGGCCGGTGGACGTGGCCCGCGCGGCCGAGCGGGTGGTGCACTACCGCCGGGCGATGGACGACTGCGTACGCCGGTCCTGGTGCCGGATCGGTCCTGCGGTGCGGCGGCTCGCCGGTCGCCTGCCCGGCGACCGGGTGCTGTGGGTCGGCACCGGCAGCGCCGAGGCCGGGCTGCCCGACGGCGCGTTGACCTACGACTACGGGGCGCCCGCGGGTCCGGCCAACTTCCACCTGGTCGGGATCAGGCCACCGGTCGCCCCGGACAGCCTGGACGCCGTGGTCAGCGTCGACTTCTGGCGGTACCTCTACTGGGAGGACCTGTGCCAGTTCGTCAACGTCGCCGGTTCCCTCGCCGACGAGGTGCACCTGGTCTCCACCGGCGCGGAGCTCTCGGCGCGGTTCGACCCGGATCCGGCGAGCCTGGGTTACCTCGGCCGGGTCATGGGCGCGGCGTTCGAGACCACCCTGACCGAGGTCGACGGCCTCGGTTCGGTGCTGCGGCTGCGCCCGCACCACCGTGCCGCCGTCGCGGCCGGCTGACCGGGAACGGCAGCGCCGATGCCAGTGATCGAGGCCAGTGGCCTGACCAAGCGGTTCCGGATCGCCGACAAGCAGCCGGGCCTTCGCGGCTCGCTGCGCCATCTCGTACGGCCACGACACGTCGAGCACGTGGCGGTGGACGGCGTCGACCTGTCGATCTCCTCCGGCGAGGCGGTCGCGTACGTCGGGCCCAACGGCGCCGGGAAGTCGACGACGGTCAAGCTGCTCACCGGCATCCTGCACCCCACCGCCGGGCGGGTGCGCGTCTGCGGCCTCGACCCGCACCGCGACCGGCACGCCAACGCCCGCAACATCGGCGTGCTGTTCGGTCAGCGCAGCCAGCTCTGGTGGGACCTGCAGGTCCGCGACTCCCTCGCGCTGCTGCGCGACATCCACCGCATCCCGCGGGCCCGGTACGCGGCACGCCTGGAGGAGTTCGACGCGCTGCTCGGGCTCGGCCGGCTGCTACCGGTGGTCGCCCGGCAACTCTCGCTCGGCCAGCGGATGCGAGCCGACCTGGCCGCCGCGCTGCTGCACTCACCGCCCGTGGTGTTCCTCGACGAGCCGACCATCGGACTGGACATCGTCGCCCGGCAGGCGGTCCGGGACTTCCTGCGGGCCCAGCGCGCGAGCGGGACCACGGTGCTGATGACCACGCACGACATCGGTGACATCGAACAGGTCTGCCGCCGGCTCGTGATCATCGACGGCGGCCGGATCATCTTCGACGGCTCGATCGACTCCGTCCGCCGGCTGGTCGCCGACCAGCGGACCGTGCACCTGACACTCGGCGCCGACTGGCACGGCGACCTCGACGCCGACCTGCCGGGCGTCCGGCTCGTCCACGACGGGCCGGCGCGGCAGATCGCCGTCACGTTCGACCACGGCGCGTACGGCGCGGGCGAGATCGTCTCGGTGGTCGCCCGCCGGACGCCGGTGGTGGACATCCGGATCGACGAGCCGTCCATCGAGGACGTGGTGCGTCGGGCGTACGCCGGCGAGCTGAGCCCTTCGGTGCCGGCATGAGGGCGTACCTGACGCTGGCGCGGATGTCCTGGTCGACGCTGCTGATCTACCGGGGCGAGTTCCTCCTCCAGCTCACCGGGGTCGTGGTGCAGACCGTGGCGCTGTTCGCGGTCTGGCAGGCCGTCTTCGCCGGCGCCGCCGGTGGCGAGGTCGGCGGGTTGTCCTGGGAGCAGATGAAGGGCTACCTGGTCGTGGCGTTCCTGACCGGGGCGCTGCTGTCGAGCTTCACCGACGCGCAGATCGCCGGCCCGGTGCTGCACGGCACCGTGGCGCTCGACCTGGTCCGGCCGATCGACTACCAGCTCTCGCGTTTCGCGCTGTCGCTCGGATACGTCGTCGGCGAGGTGCTGACGGTGGCGGTGATGGCGGCGACGCTGGTGTCGGCGTTCGGCGGCGCCGCGCTGCCCGCCGCCGGGCAGGCCGGACTGTTCCTGCTCAGCCTGCTCGCGGTGGTGCCGCTGAAGTTCGGCCTGGTCTACCTCGTCGGACTGCTGTGCTTCTGGACCGGCAACTTCCACGGGCTGAGCCTGTCCCGGGTGGCGGTCACCAACATCCTCTCCGGGGCGCTCGTGCCGATCGCGTTATTCCCGGGCTGGCTCCAGGTCGTCTGCCAGCTGTCCCCGTTCCCCGGCATCGTCTCCACCCCGGCGCTGATCTACCTGGGGCAGGTACGGGGTGCCGAGGCGGTGACGCTGATCGGCGTACAGCTGCTCTGGGTCGTGCTGTTGTGGGGTGCGGCCCGGCTGCTGTGGTCCGCGGGCGTGCGGCGGCTCACCGCGCACGGCGGGTGACCGGCCGATGATGCACGAGGCACGGATCTACCGCCGGTTGCTCGGCGCGCATCTGCGGGCGGTGCTCGAGTACCGGGCCGACGCGCTCCTGACGATCGGGGCGACGGTGCTCGGTCAGCTCGCCGGACTGGTCTTCGTGGTCATGGTGTTCCGGCAGGTGACGGCGCTCGGCGGGTGGACCCGCTGGGAGGTGCTGTACGTCTGCGCCATGGTGATGCTCGCCGAGGGCATCGGCTCCCTGCTGTTCGAGGGGACCTGGCATCTCGGCGGCCTGGTCAACCTCGGCCTGCTGGACTACCTGCTGGTCCGGCCCTACCCGGTGGTGCTCCAGGTCACCGGCAACGCGGTCGGGTTCAACGGTCTCGGCAACGTCGGGTTCGGCGCGGCGCTGCTCGGCGCCGCGGCCGTCCACCTCGATCTGGCCTGGACGCCGCTGACGGTGCTCTGGGCGGTGGTGCTGCTCGCCAGCGGGGTGCTGGTCAAGCTGGCGGTCAACCTGGCCACCAACGCTGTCGTCTTCTGGCTGCTGAGCCCGTCCAGCTCGCTCGCGGCGAGCGTGCACACCCTGGGCGACCTGGCCCGCTATCCGCTGACCCTGTACGGCACCGGTCTGCGATCGCTGCTGACGCTCGTACCCGTCGCGTTCGTCGGCTACTTCCCGACGGCCGCGCTGCTGGACAAGGGCGCCTCGACGACGGCCGGCGCGGTCACCCCGGTCGTCGCGGCGGCCTGCGCGGCCGGGGCGTGGGCGGTCTTCCGGGCCGGGTTGCGCCGGTACGAGAGCGCGGGCAGCTGAGATGGCGGCCTCGCGGGCCGGCGCCGTCGGCCGGTACCTGGCGGCGGTGCGGGACGACACCGGGCAGCCGGCGGCGTACCTTCCGCCCTGCGGCAAGCGGTACCCGGGCGCGGCCCGCCGGTCGCTGCGGTGGCCCGGCCCGGGGTCCGCGCCGCTCGGCGACGGCTGCCTCGACCGGCTCAGCGCGATGCTTCTCGGGTACGCGCCACGCCGGGCGGAGACGATCACGCTGGCCGGACTGTCCGCGTTGACCGGCTCCCCGCTGGACACGCCCACCCCCTCGCGGCTGCTGCCCGGCTGGCACACGCTGCGCCGATCGGTGCCCTCCGGCGGGGCGTTCCACCCCAACGAGATCTACCTCGCCTGGGCCGGCTCCCCCGACCTCGCGGCCGGCGTCTACCACTACGACCCGCCCCACCACTGCCTGGAACTGCTGCGGCCGGGCAGCCCGGCCGCCCGGCTCGACCGGCTTCTCGGGGTCGCGGCGGCGCCCCGGCACGCGCTGCTGCTGACCCACCGGCCGTGGAAGAACACCAGCAAGTACGGGGCGTTCGGCTACCGGCTGGGCATCGTCGACTCCGGTGTCCTGCTGGCCCAGTTGCTCACGTCGCCGGTGGACGCGACACCGCGCCTGGACCTCGACCCGGCGCTCGCCGGTGAGCTGCTCGGACTCGACGCCGAGTTGGAGGCCACCTACGCGGCGATCGAGTTCCCGGCGACCGCTGACGTCTCCTGGACACCGCTTGTGTCCGGCGGGCCGCCCCCGGCGACCGGGCTGGACCACGACCGGCTCGGCCACGAGGCCGCCCATCCGAGCGCGGTGGCGCTGCACCGGGCGACGTACGGCCGGGACACCGACGCCGAACCGCCGGCGACCGACCGCCTTCCGGCCCAGCGCCTCCCGGTGGGTCCGGCGACGGACCGGGCGCTCGACCTGCCGCCGGCCCGGCCGCTCGACCTGGTCGCGGCCGCCGCCCGCCGCGCCTCCGCCGCGAACCTCGGCCCGGGGATGACCGCCGGGCAGGTCGCCGACATCCTGGCCTGCGCCGCCGGCCGGGCCGGTTCGCCGGCCCTGGCCGCGCTGGCCCGGCAGCCGCTGTACCCGGAGATCTGGTGCCTCGCCCGGACCGTCGACGGCATCCCGTCGGACGCGTACCGCTACCAGCCGCACCGCCACCGGCTGGTGCCGACCGGGCCGCCGGGATCGGCCGACGACCCGGCGGCGTACCCGCACCGGGTCGACCGCCGGATGGTCACCCGCGGCGCGACCCTCTACCTGGTCCACGCCGGAAGCCGGCCCGTCGACGAGCTCACCCCGGCCGCGTTCCACCGGCTGCACCTGCTCGCCGGTGTGGCCCTTCACCTGGCCGGGCTCGCCGCCACCGCGACCGGCGCGGCGAGCCGGGCGCTGGGCGGCCTCACCGCCGGCGCGATCGCCGCCCGGCTCGGCCTGCCGGACGGGGCGTCGCCGCTGACGCAACTGCTCATCGGCACGCCCGCGCCGCGGCCCGGGGTGCTGGCGGCCCATCTCACCGAAGGGAACCCTCATGGCTGAACCGGACGTTCCGGCGCTCGTCGGCACCCCCACGCCGGACACGGTGCTCGCGGCGGTCGCCGAGCACGGCGCGGTGCTGCTGCGCGGCGGGTGGCGGCACGAGGACTACGTCGCGCTCGGCGACGCGCTGATGACCGCGTCGCCGTACCAGGGCGGGTTCCACGACGAGCGGGACGTGATCGGCGGTGACCCGACGACTACCACTGTCACCCGGGGAACGCAGGGCATGCCGCTGCACCGGGAGGCGTCGTACGCGCCGGGCGCGCCGGACCTGCTGATGTTCCGGTGCGAGCGGCCCGCCGCCGACGGCGGGGCCACGACGCTGTGCGACGGTCTCGCGCTGCTGGCCGCCCTGCCCGCCGCGGTCCGCGCCGCCTGTGAGGAGCTGACGCTGCGCTGGGAGAGCGCGCTGCCCACACCGGTGTGGCAGCGGATGTGCGGCACGACCGACCCGGCGGCCGCGGAGCGGATGCTGCGGCAGTGGGAGCCGTACCTGCGGCCGTGGGAGTCGATCCACATCGACGTGGACGAGGAGGCGATGACAGTCGGCTTCGGCACCCGGTGCACGCCACCGACTCTCTTCGGCGGCGCGCCCGCGTTCTGCAACTCGCTGTTCATCAGCCGCCCGCAGCCCGGGGAGTACCACGACCGGCGGCTGCGGGTGCGCTCCGCCACCGGCGCACCCGTGCCCGACGACCTCGTGGCCACCGCCGCGGACGCCGCCGCGCGGCTGACTGTGGCGGTGCCGTGGCGGTCCGGTGACGTGCTGGTCGTGGACAACTCCCGGTACCTGCACGGCCGGCAGGCGTTCACCGACGCCGGGCGCGCGGTCGCGGTGCGGATGGGACACCTGCGGAAGGAGGTGGCCGCGTGAGGGTCAAGCTCCGCGACGACCTGATGTACGTGCCGGCCGACGACGGCGTGTACCTGGAGACGGGACTCGCCGGCACCCACCTGGCGGGCGCGTCGGCGTACGGCCTCGTGCAGCGGCTCGCCCCGCATCTGGACGGCACCCGCACCGTGGAGGCGCTGACCGCGGGTCTGGCCCCGGCGCAGCGGCAGCTCGTCACCGACCTGGTCCGGATGCTGGTCCGGCGCGGCATCGCCCGCGACCTCGACAGCGAGCCGCCACACACGTTGCGGGACTGGGAACTCGACACCTACCGGGACTCGATCGCGTTCGCCGAGCACGTCACCGACGCGCCGCTGAGCCGCTTCGAGGCGTTCCGCGACGGACGGGTGCTGCTCGTCGGCGCCGGCGCCGGCATGCTCGCGCTCGTCCAGACGCTGTTCGAACTCGGGCTGCGTACGGCCTCGCTGGTCGAGACCGCCGAGGCCGGCACCGAACGCGACGGCTTCCGGCGGATCGTCGAGCGGCGTCGTGCCGAGGACCCGACGACCGGGCTGACACTGCTGGACGCGGCCGCCGCCCTCGACACCGACGAGGGGCTCGCCGGCCTGCTGACGGGGTACGACGCGGTGCTGCACTGCGCCGCCCGTCCGATGGCCGGGCGGGCGACGCGGCTGAACCGGGCGGCCCGGGCGATCGGGGTGCCCGTCCTGCACGCGGTGCCCGGCGGCGCGGAGGCGTGGATCGGCCCGACCGGCGGCGGCGTCACCGGCGGCTGCTGGGAGTGCGCCCTGCTCAGCCGGCAGGGCGCCGGGCTCCCCCCGGGTGGCGCCGACGAGCCGGACACGACGTCCGAGTGGCTGTCGGCACCGGTCTGCGGCCTGATCGGCGCGGCGCTCGGGTTCGCGTACCTGCGCCACCGGACGGGAGCGGAGACCACCGCCACGAACCGGATGACCCGCGTGGACCTGGAAACCGCTGTCACCAGCGAGCATCTGCTCGACGTGCACCCCCGCTGCCGCTCCTGCCGGCCCTCGGCCCCGTACGCCGATCTCGCCGCGCACGTCGACGCGATGGCCGCCCGCACGCCGGTGGCCGTCGAGGAGTTCGTCGCCCGGATGCCGTTCCTGGTCGACGCGCGGCTGGGCCCGCTGCTGGCCATCGACACCGGCGCCCACTCGCAGATCTCGGTCAGCTGCGTCGAGGCGACGGTCGTGGATCTGGCCGGCGGCGCCCCGCGGCTGCTCACCGCCGTCGGCGGCAGCCGGGAGCAGGCGCTGCTGCGCGCGGCCACGGCGGCACTGGAGGCGCTCGCCGCGCGGGCCTTCGCCGGCGACACCGCCACGGCGTGGTGGGACACCGGGCGCGGCGCTGTCGTCGACGCGCAGCCGGACGTCGTGGTGACCGCCGGCGGTCACACCTGGGCGGAGGCGCAGGGCCGGGCGATCCTGAAACTGCGACGCGCGGCCGCGACCCCGCCTGCGGCCACCACTGCCGACGGTGCTCCGCCCGGCGGGTGGCTCGACCGGACGCGGTGGCCGGAGCCGACCCGCGTCAGGGCACACGAGCTGACCCTCCTCGGCCACGAGCCACGGGCGTGGCACGACGGATCGCGCCCCCCGACCGTGTTCGTCGCCGCCGGCGACAGGTGGCTCGCCCACAGCTGCGCCACCGACACGGACACCGCGTTGGCGAACGCGATGCAGGCGGCGGTCGCCGTCGTGACCGGACGCCGCCCGGACGGCGCCGAGATCGGGCCGGACGTGGGCGGCTACGACTGGGACACGGCGCTGCCGCCGCTGCTGCGCGAGCTGGCACGGGACGGGCGGTCGCTGCTGGTGCGGCCCGCCGACCCGCCGCCCGGGGCGCAGCGGGTGATGCCGTTCATGATCAGGGCGGCGTGGTCGCCACGAGCGGGGAGCAGCGCATGACCGATGTCACGACCACACCGGCCCTCCCCGCCTCGTCCGACGTGGCGCCGCGTCACGGCCTGCGGATCCTCGGCGCCGGCGCCCTGCGCCGGGCAGTGGAACAGTCGCTGGGCGCCGCACCGGTCGCCGACGTCGACGTCTTCGTCGTCGACGGGCCACCGGAGGACGTCGACATGGCCGCCCGGGCGGCTGCCGACGCCGGCCGGCCCTTCCTCCCGGTGTACACCACGCCGCGCGGCGTACGGATCGGACCGTTCGTCACACCCGGTCGGCCGGGCTGCCACCACTGCGTGCAGGTGCGGGAACGCCGGGCGCGGACCACCGGGACACCGCACCGGTCCGCGCTGTGGCAGGGGCTCTACGACGGCAACGTGCAGCCCGCCCGGCCGGTCCTCGGCCCGCCGGTACGCGCCGCGGTCGCCGCGCTCGTGGCCGACGAGCTGCGCCGGGTCGCGCAGGGCGGCGACGGCCGGTGCGCGGAAGCGGTGCTGGAGGTCGCCACGGCCTCGCTGGCCGTCGAGCGGCACCGGTTCGTCCCCGAACCCGGCTGCCCGGTGTGCGGCCCGCTGCCGGACGACAGCCCGGCCGCCGGCACCTTCACGCTGACGTCCCGGCCGAAACGGGCACCCGGCGACTACCGGGCCCGCCGCCTTCCCGACGAGCACCTCGCCCTACTGGCGGCGCTGCACGACGAGGAGACCGGGCTGCTGTCGTCGATCACCGTCCACCACAACCACCCGATGGTCCTCGCCGGCGCGATCGGTGGCCCGTTGTGCTGTGGTGAACTGGCCGGCTACGGCCGGACCTTCACCTACCCGGCGAGCGTGGCCGTCGCCGTCGCCGAGGCGCTGGAACGGCTCGGCGGCAACGTCCCACGCGCCCGCCGTACCGTCACCCGCGCCTCGTTCCGCGAGCTCGGACCGCGGCGGGCCGTCGAGCCGACGGAGTTCGGCCTGCCGCCCGCGCCGCCCGACGACCACGCGGTCGCGTACGACCCGGACCGGACCATGGAATGGGTGTACGCCTACTCGTTCCGGCGCGACGGCCCGGTGCTGGTGCCGGAGACCTTCGCCTACTACGGCTCGCACGGCACGGGTTTCGGTCCGGAGTGCTCGAACGGCTGCGCGCTGGGCGCGAACCTCGAGGAGGCGATCCTGCACGGCATCTTCGAGGTCGCCGAGCGGGACGCCTTCCTGTCCACCTGGTACGCCCGGCTACCAGTGCCGCGCGTGGACCCGATGACCTCCGCCGACCCGATGACCCGCGTGCTCGTCGACTGGATCCAGCGGACCACCGGCAGCCGCCTGGATGTCTTCGACATCACCATGCCCGAAGGCGTCCCGGCGGTGTGGCTGATGCTCGTCGACGACGCGGTGCGGCCGGGACGTCCCCGGGCGTTCTGCGGTGCGGGGGCGCACCTGGACCCGGAGCGCGCGCTGTGGTCCGCGCTGGTGGAGCTCGCCAGCGTGGCCGAGGCCACCCGGGAGATGGTCGCCGAGGACACCACGGCCCCCGGCCTGGTCGCCGACTCCGACCTGGTCCGGACCATGGAGGACCACCTGCTGGCGGCGGCCAGCCCGGACGCCTGGCCGCGCTTCGCGTTCCTGTACGAGCGCGACGAGATCCTGTCCGTGGCGGAGGCGTTCCCGCCGGCGGCGCGCTACCGCCCGGCCACGGACCTGCTCGATGACCTGCGGCACGTGACCGGACGCTACCTCGACGAGGGCCTGGACGTGGTGGTCGTCGACCAGACCGCCCGCGAGCAGGCGGCCGTCGGCCTCACCAGCGTGAAGGTGCTGATCCCGGGGCTGCTGCCGATGACGTTCGGCCACCGCAACCGGCGCGTCGACCTGCCCCGGCTGCGCGACCTGCCGGTCCGGCTCGGACACCGGGCCGAACCGCTCGCCCCGGAGGAGATCAACCCGTATCCGCACCCGTTCCCGTGACTGTCTCATGTGTGCGGAGGCGTCGGAGAGTGATGAGGATCGCTCACCGCGCGCGGGACGATCCGGCGCAGTAGGTTGGCAGGGTGACTGGACGGTTCCGGTTCCCGATCGACGTCAGCACCCTCCCGGTGGCCCGCGATCGGTATCCGGCCCAGGCCGTCGTCGGCGAGCTGGTGCCGACGCCCGGCCGGCCGTCCGGTCGCTCCTGACCACCGCTCGTCGCCGCCACCGATGCCGGCGTGCCTCACCATGCATGGACGGAGATCCACGTGACCACTCTGCGGGTCGGCGCTCAGCCCGCCACCGCGACGGACCGGCTCCACCGGCCCACCCTCACCTCCCGCCCGGCCCCGCCGTCGCCGGCCGGGTCCGCGCCCCGGACCCGGCGCATCCTGATGCTGTCGTGGGAGTACCCGCCGGTGCTCGTCGGCGGGCTCGGCCGCCACGTGCACGCGCTGTCCGTCGCCCTGGCCGCCGCCGGGCACGAGGTCACAGTCGTCACCCGCCACGCCGAGGGCGCTCCCCTGGAGGAGTACGCCGACGGCGTGCGCATCGTCCGCGCCGCCGAGGACCCGGTCACCTTTCCCCTCGCCACCGGCTCGCTGCTCGCCTGGACGATGGCGTTCAACCACACCCTCACCCGGGCCGCGCTGCGCGCCGCCTCCTCCGGCTCGTACGACGTCATCCACGCCCACGACTGGCTCGTCGCGCACACCGCGATGACGCTGCGCGAGCACCTGGACGTGCCGCTGGTCAGCACCATCCACGCCACCGAGGCCGGCCGGCACCAGGGCTGGCTGCCGGAGGAGATGAACCGCACCATCCACGGCGTCGAGCACTGGCTCGCCGGCGAGTCCGGGCGCGTGATCGTCTGCTCCGGTTACATGCGCGACGAGGTTGGCGCGCTGTTCGGCGTGGACGCCGCCCGCGTCGACGTGGTCCCCAACGGCGTCGAGCCGCACCGCTGGCGGGTGCCCGCGTCGGCGGTCGCCGCCGCCCGCGCCCGGTTCGCCGCGGACGGCCCGCTGGTCACGTTCGCCGGCCGCCTCGTGTACGAGAAGGGCGTGCAGCACCTGCTGGCCGGGCTGCCCCGGCTGCGCGACCGGCACCCCGGGCTGCGCGCGGTGATCGTCGGCGACGGGCCGTACAAGGCGGACCTGGAGGCCGAGGTGCGCCGCCTCGGGCTGGGTGCCACGGTGAGCATGCCCGGGTTCCTCGGCGGCACCGACCTGCCCGCCGTGATGGCCGCCTCGGACTGCTTCGCGGTGCCGAGCATCTACGAGCCGTTCGGCATGGTGGCGCTGGAGGGGGCCGCCGCGGGCGCGCCGCTCGCCGTGGCCCGTACCGGTGGGCTGGCCGAGATCGTCGAGCCGGGCGTCACGGGGATGACGTTCGCCCCGCACGACCCGGACGGCCTCGCCGAGGCGGTGCACGCGCTGCTGTCGGACCGGGACCGGGCGCGTGCGCTCGCCCGGCGGGCCCGCACCATGGTGCACGAGCAGTACGGCTGGGCGGCCATCGCGTCCCGTACGGCCGCCGCGTACGCCGCCGCCATCGCCGGCGACCCGGCGTTCACGGCCGCCCGCGCCCAGCACCGCATGGCACACGGCCACGCCGGCCCGCGCGTCCCCGAGGGCAACCTCCTCACCGCCGCCGGCTTGCGATAAGGAAGGGCCCCCTATTAACGCCTCGGGTAGAGGAAGGGCCCCTTATTAACGCCCTCGCACCCCGGTGAGCACGACGAAGGCCGCCGACCCGAGCAGGGTCGGCGGCCTTTATCGTCCGCGTGTTAAAAGGGGGCCCCTCCTCTACCGGAGGCGTTAACAAGGGGCCCTTCCTTACACGCTCAGCGCTGGGCGGCGGGGACGTAGTCCCGCTCGGTGGCGCCGGTGTAGATCTGCCGCGGCCGACCGATCTTGGTCTCCGGGTCGTTGATCATCTCGCGCCACTGCGCGATCCAGCCGGGCAGCCGGCCGAGCGCGAACAGCACAGTGAACATCTTCGTCGGGAAGCCCATGGCCTTGTAGATCAGGCCGGTGTAGAAGTCCACGTTCGGGTAGAGCCGCCGGGACACGAAGAAGTCGTCGGCGAGCGCGATCTCCTCGAGCTGCACCGCGAGGTCCAGCAGCGGGTCCGGCTTGGCCATCCGGCCGAGCACGTCCTGGGCGGCCTTCTTCACGATGGCGGCGCGCGGGTCGTAGTTCTTGTAGACCCGGTGCCCGAAGCCCATCAGCTTCACGCCGTCCTGCTTGTCCTTCACCTTCTGCACGAAGGAGCGGACGTCCCCGCCGTCGGCCTGGATCTTCTGGAGCATCTCCAGCACGGCCTGGTTGGCGCCGCCGTGCAGCGGGCCGAACAGCGCGTTCACCCCGGCCGAGACCGAGGCGAACAGGTTGGCGTTGCTGGAGCCGACCAGCCGCACGGTCGAGGTGGAGCAGTTCTGCTCGTGGTCGGCGTGCAGGATGAACAGCATGTCCAGCACCCGGGCGACGACCGGGTCGACCTCGTACGGCTCGGCCGGTACGCCGAACGTCATCCGCAGGAAGTTCTCGACGTAGCCCAGCGAGTTGTCCGGGTACAGCAGCGGCTGCCCGATCGACTTCTTGTACGCGTACGAGGCGATGGTGGGAACCTTCGCCATCAGCCGCACCGTCGACATCTCCACGTGCTCGGAGTCGAACGGGTCCAGGCTGTCCTGGTAGAAGGTCGAGATGGCGCTGACGGCCGAGGAGAGCACGGCCATCGGGTGCGCTTCGCGGGGGAAGCCGTCGAAGAAGCGGCGCATCTCCTCGTGCAGCAGCGAGTGCCGCCGGATCCGCTCGCTGAACTCGGTGAGCTGCGTCTGGGTCGGCAGCTCGCCGTAGATCAGCAGGTAGGAGACCTCCAGGAAGGAGGACTTCTCGGCCAGCTGGTCGATCGGGTAACCCCGGTACCGCAGGATGCCGGCATCACCGTCGATGTAGGTGATGGCGGACGAGCAGGACGCGGTGTTCACGAAACCGGGGTCGTACGTGGTCATCCCGGTTTCCTTGAGCAGCTTGCTCACCCCGATCCCGGCGGGGCCCTCAACCGCGGACTGCACCGGCATCGACAGCTGCCCACCGGGGTGGTCGAGCTTGACTTCCGTCATCTGTTCCTCGCTTCGCCGGCAAGATCTTCGTTGAATTGCCTTCGCTTCTACCGTAATCACGGCGCGGAGAACACCGCTCGTCATGGTTTGAGGGTGAGGTGTGCGTCACCTGTTTCCCGGCCAGCCGGTCCGGAAACCGGTTGGGAGCGCGGCCATGGGCACGTTCGGGAGGTCCGTCACGACAGCGTGAGCCGCCGCAGCGTCCCGTCGTCGCCGACCCGGTAGAGGTCGAGCCGATTGACGCCGGCGGCGAACAGACGGTCGTCGGCGAGCAGCGCGGCGAACCGCCGCCCACCGGCGTCCGGCGGCACCACGGGCACCACCGCGCCGACGGTGCCGTTGACCGCCACGGCGAGCCGGGTGCCGTCGGGTACTCCGTCCGGCACGGTGCCCCAGACCATCGCGGGCAGCCGACCGCCGGCCGGGTCGACCGCGTCGAACGCGTCCCGGTTCGCCACCGTGGCGGTCCCGCCGACCGGCACGTCACCGACGCGGGTGCCGACGAGCCGGTCGACCGGGAGCGGTGGGAGTGGGGCGGGCACGCCGCCGGTGACGGTGACCGGCTGGCCGGGACGGTCGTAGAAGCGTTTGTCGGCCCGCTCGCGCGGGGCGGCCTTCGCCGACCGGCCGTCCATCCGCCAGGGCACCCGCATGTGCGTCTCGTCGGCGATCGTGGGCAGCAGGTCGACGTGCTCCCAGTTGCGGTCGTCCACGCGTCCGGCGCGCTGGCCGGGTTCCTTGACGAACATCGGCACCCAGGCCACCTCGTTCGCGGCGTGGTCGATGGCGTCCATCCCCCGGCCCTGCCAGTCGCGGCGGAAGCTGACGCCGTGGTCGGCGGTGACGACCACCAGCGCCTTGTCGTAGAGGCCGGTGGTGCGCAGCGTCCGCAGCGTCTCGCCGATCAGCCGGTCGGTGTAGCCGAGCTGCGCCAGGTGCCGGGCGCGGGCCAGGTCGACCCAGCCGGCGCCGTCGTTCGGCAGGTCCTCCGGGGCCGCGTAGTGCGCCCCGGACGGCAGGTACGCCCACGGCGAGTGGGGCATCAGCAGGTGCAGGAAGTGCAGCGTGGGCCGGGTGTCGGGGCGCAGCCCGGCCAGGAACGAGGTGAACCGGGCCGGCTGGTTGTCATCCAGGGTGTCCCAGCGGAACTTCGGGTCGTCCGGCACCGGCTCGGCGGCGTCCAGCCCGGCCTCGGCGGCGGTCCGCTCGCGGTAGGAGTCCTCCGGGTCGATCCGGCTGTCCACCGGCGCGGCGATCCGGCCGAGCAGCCTGCCGCTCTCCCGGACCAGCACGCCGAGCCCCTGTTCCGGGGTGGTGGCCTGTTCGCAGCGGCTCGGCGGGCAGAGCCGGGTGATGCTCTCCTCGGCCTTGATCCGGTAGAGGCCGCCGAGTGCGGTGAACAGGTTGTCCGGGTACTGCGAGTAGTGCGGCGCCACCCCCCGCTCCGGGTAGCGCCCGGTGAGCATCGCGGGAAGCGCGTAGGGCGTCCAGCCGCTGACGCCGGTGGCGTTGCGGTACCACGTCGACCCGCCGGCCAGCGCCGCGAAGTTCGGGTAGCGCTCGGCGTCGATGCGGCCGTCCGGGCCGAGCAGGGAGACCAGCGGCAGCTCGTCCAGCACGATCATGACCACCGGCGGGTGCGCGCCCGCGCCGGCCACACCGGCCGCACCGCCCTCGCCGCGCGGCAGCACCACCGCCGAGGCGGGCGAGGCGAACAGGAACAGCCCGACGAACACCAGCGGCCCGGCGGCGGCGACCCGCAGCACCCGCCGGGGCGCCCGCCACCGCCGGTGCGCGGCCGCGCCGGCGGCTCCGGCCACACCGGCGACGACGAGCAGGGGTACGCCCCGAAGCGGCGTGACGTGCCGGCCGACCTGGACCGCCAGCGCGGCGAGCAGCAGGCCCACGAACGCGGTGTGCACGGCGGCCCGGGTGAGGCGTCCGGCGGGCAACGCGAACGCGCCGAGCAGTGCGAACGGCACTGTCGGGGCGAGCGCGATCAGGGCGACCAGCAGCAGCACGTCGGCCCGGGAGGCGCGGTGGAACAGGAAGAAGTCGGGGCTGCGGCCGAGCACGTCGAGCAGCGGCTGGGTGACCACCAGCCCGACCAGCGCCACCACCTCGGCCAGCCGGGCCGCCTCGGTCCGCCACCACGGCCGGCGTTCCCGCCGGACCGGGAGGGCGGCGTGGTCCCGGGGTGGCGCGAGGGTGTCCTCAGCCACCCACCACCACCTGGTAGAGCGTGCGGGTGCCGGACGGCAGCTCGGTGCGGGCGACCACCCGGCCCCGGCGGGCGAGCAGCGCCTCGAAGACGTCGCGCCGGTAGTCCGGGAACAGGCCGTCGGGCTTGTTCGCCAGCAGCCGGCGGGCCATCGGGTCGTCCGGGTGGACGAACTCCACCACCAGGCTGCCGCCGGTGGCGGTGAGCGCGGTGAGCTGGTCGAGCACCTCGGGCAGCGGCACGTTGCGCCCGATCGCGAGGTGGTGCACCACGGCCAGGGCGAGCACGGTGTCCGCGCGGGCCCGGTCGGCGAACGCGGCCCGCTCGACGCCGCGCCAGCCGCCACCCGGGGACGGGTCGGCCAGGTCCATCACCAGCGGCAGGATCCGTGTCTCGCCCTCGTCGCGCAGCGCGCGGTAGAGCGTGTCGACCACCGCCGGGTCCTGCTCGACGGCGACGACGTGCGCGGCGTGCCGGGCGGCGATGCGGGCGTACCGGCCGTCGTTGGCGCCCAGGTCCAGCGCCGAGCCGCCACCGACGGCGGCCACCGCCCGGTCGACGAACTCCTCCTTGGCCTGCCGGTCCGGCACCGAGTACGCGCAGGTGCGCTGGTAGTCCGACCAGTGGCTGTCGCCGGGCCGGTGGTCGAGGCGGCGGACCAGCTTCGCCAGTCCGCGTACCGTGGCGAGCGCCAGCTCGCGGGAGAACCCGGCGGCGCGCAACTGGGCGCGGACGTCTGTGGTGCTCGCGGCGGAGTTGCGGGCCTGCATGGCGCCGTGCAGGTGCACGTGGGTGGGCACACCGGCCCGCCAGCGCCGGGTGCCGCCGAACAGCCGCCGCATCTGGTCCGGCTCGACGCCGTCGACGCGGGCGCGCAGGAACGGCTGGAAGTCCAGCCCGAGGTGGGCCTGGATGAGCAGCGGGTAGAGCAGCGTCTGGCAGAACTGCCGGTAGCCGGCCCAGGGTTCGCCGTCGCGCAGCGCCTCGAACGATCCGACGTCGATGAAGACCGGCCGGGCGCCACGCCACTGCACGTTGTACGCCGAGCCGTCCTTGGTGGTGAAGCCTGCTTCCAGCGCGGCGCGCAGCACGTCCAGGTGCAGCAGCGCCGCGTCGCGCAGCATGGCGTACGACCACTCGTAGGGGTGCGAGACGAACGGGATCCGCTCGTGCCGCAGCACCGCGGTCCAGGGCGCGTCGACAGGGGTCGGGGTCAGCTCCTCGGTGCCGACGATCTGCCCGGTGCTGGTGGCCTGCCGGAAGAAGTCGGTGACGGACAGCGCCCGCCAGTCCCGGGCGGAGCGCTCGTCGAGCCCGCGCAGCACCTCCTCCCCCCGGTGGAACACCCGGTTGCCGGGGTCGCGGAAGGAGCCGGGCTCGACGCGGACGCCGGTGTCGGGGATCGTCACGCCGCCGGACCCTGGTCGGAGGGCTGACGCCGGAACCGGGACACCAGGCGGCGCCAGTAGAGCTTGGCGGCCACCGCCACCCCGGCCACCCCGCCGACCACCGCCTGCACGATGAGACTGCCGGATCCCGCGTCCAGGTAGGCCAGATGCGTCACGGCTGCTTTCCTTCCGTCGCCAGGTCATCGGAGCACGCCCGGAATGCGAGCTTTGTTGCTCGAAGCCGGACTTGTCCCACACCGTAACGTCTCGGTGTCCGGGTGCGCGGCCACACCGGCCACTCGTCCCCCGTCCGATCCGTTCAAGACGGCCGGCCCGGTCGCGCCTACCGTGGCCGGCATGACACCGCAGTTCGATCTGGTCGGGGCCGTGGTCACCGACATGGCCCGCACGCTCGACTTCTACCGCCGGCTGGGGCTGCCGATCCCGGCCGGCGCCGAGACCGAAGGGCACGTCGAGGTCACCCTGCCGAACGGGGTACGGCTGGCCTGGGACACGGTCGAGGTGATCCGCAGTTTCCATCCCGAGTTCGACCCGGCCGGCGGCAACAACCGGATGAGCCTGGCCTTCCGGTGCGCCGACCCGGCCGAGGTGGACCGCTGGTACGCCGAGCTGACCGGCGCCGGGCACCACGGCGAGATGCCGCCGTGGGACGCGTTCTGGGGCCAGCGGTACGCGGTCCTGCACGACCCGGACGGCAACGGCGTGGATCTGTTCGCCCCACTGCCCACGGCCGAGTAGACGCGAGCCGGCCCCGTGCGCGGCTTCCGGGCCGGTCAGCTCGCCTGCGCGCGGCTCCGGGCCGGGGCGAGCAGCCGGGTCGGCGGCACCCCGGCCAGCTCCCGCACCTCGCGGGTCAGGTGGGCCTGGTCGGCGTACCCGCTGCGCACCGCCACCTCGGCGAGCGGCGCACCGGCGCGGGCCAGGTCCAGCGCGCGGCGCATCCGCAGGATGCGGGCCAGCGTCTTCGGGCCGTACCCGAAGAGGACCCGGCTGCGGCGGTGCAGGGCGCGCGGGCCGAGGCCGACCTCGGCGGCGGTCGCGGCGACGGTGGCCCCGGCGGCCAGGCGGGCGGCGACATGCGCGCCGATCGGGTCGGGGCCGCCGGCCGCGCGCAGCCGGTCGCGGGCGACCCGGGTGAGCGCCCCGGCCGCCTCGTCGCCCGGCGCGGCCAGCGCCGCCTCGACCCGCTCGGTCACCTCGGCGGCGGCGCTGCCCCACAGGTCGGCCAGCGGTACGCGGCGGTCCCGCAGTTCCTCGGCCGGCACCCCGAACACGGCCGGGCCGGTCCCCGGTGGCAGGCGCAGCCCGATCCACCGGTCCCCCGGCGCGGATCGTGACAGGTGCGCGGTGCGGTCCGGACCCGCCACCAGCAGCCCGGACCGGCTGGACCAGAGCAGGTCGAGACACCCGTCCGGCAGCACCCGCGTCTCACTGCCGCCGGAGACGCTGCGCCACAGAACCGCGCCCGCGATTCCCGGCGCTCCCCACTCCCGGTACACACCCCAACCCTGCCACCCTCCCCGTCGATCATGAAGTTGACGGCGCCGTGGCCCGGCGTGTCGCGCCGCCAACTTCATGATCGACCGAGTGGGTGCGGGTCAGGGGCGGTGGTGCATGGCCAGGCGGAGCAGGAGGAAGCGCAGGGCCGTGGCGGCCAGGTTGGCCGTCACCAGGACGGTCAGCTCCAGGGCGCGGTTCGGGGTGGTGGTGGCGTGCAGCGCGGCGAGGGAGCCGCTGGTCAGGGCCAGGCCGAGCGCGAACGCGAGCAGCCCCTGGAGGTGGTGCCGGCCGGCGTGCCGGCGCCCGGCGACGCCGAACGTGAGCCGCCGGTTGGCCGCCGTGTTCGCGACCGCGGTGAGCAGCAGCGCCAGCAGGTTCGCCGGTTGCGCCCCGAGCGGGCCGCGGGCCAGCAGGAACAACAGCAGGTACGCGAGCGTGCTCGCCACGCCCACCGCGGCGAACCGGGCGAGCTGGCGCGGCAGCCCGATCGGCACCTGCGCCGGCGGTGCCGGCAACGGCCCCCGGCCGAGCTGGGCGCGCAACTGTGCCAGCGGCAGCGCCCCGGTCACCAGCGCCCGGCCCAGCCGCCCGATGCCGCGCAGGTCGGCCAGCGCGGTGGCGACGATGTCGACCCGGCTGTCCGGGTCGTCCACCCAGTCCACCGGCACCTCGTGGATGCGCAGCCCGGCCCGCTGCGCCAGGACCAGCAGCTCGGTGTCGAAGAACCAGCCGGTGTCGCGCACCAGCGGCAGCAGCTCGGCGGCCACGTCGGCGCGGATCGCCTTGAACCCGCACTGGGCGTCGGAGAAACGCGCCGCGAGCGCACCGCGCAGCAGCAGGTTGTAGCCGCGCGAGATGACCTCCCGCTTGGTGCCCCGGACCACCCGGCTGGTGCGGGCCAGCCGGGTGCCGATGGCCAGGTCCGAGTGCCCGGAGATGAGCGGCGCGACAAGCGGCAGCAGCGCGGCCAGGTCGGTGGACAGGTCCACGTCCATGTACGCGAGCACCGGTGCCGGTGAGGCCGACCACGCGGCCCGCAGCGCCCGGCCGCGGCCCTTCTCGTCCAGGCGCAGCACCCCCACCTCGGGCAGCTCGTCGGCGAGCGCCCGGGCCACCGCCGGGGTGCCGTCCACGCTGGCGTTGTCGGCCACCGTGATCCGGAACGGGTACGGGAAGTGCGCGGTCAGGTGCGCGTGCAGCCGCCGGACGCAGGGCCCGAGGTCGGCCTCCTCGTTGTAGACCGGGACCACCACGTCGAGCACCGCGCTGCCGGCGGCGGGCCGGGCCTGCACGGCGGCCCGGGGCGCGTACGTGTCAGTCATCGCTCAGCCCTGCTTTCCGCTGCTCAGGTCGTACACGGTCACGCCGTCGACGGTGGTCGCGGTGAAGTTCTCCGCGACCCACGCGGCGATCTCGGCCGAGGCGTTGCTGCCGCCGTCGGCCCGGAACCCGCCGCCACCGAGGAAGTAGTGGATCCGCCCGTCGGCGACGTACCGCTGGAACTGGGCGAGCGTCGGCGACGGGTCACTGCCGTTGAACCCGCCGATCGGCATGACCGGCCGGCCGGTCGCCAGCTGGTAGCCGGAGGCGTTGTTCGAGCCGACAGTCGCGGCGACCCAGGTGTAGTCGTCGGCGTCGGCGGTGAGCAGCGCGGTCATCTCGGCGCTCGGCTCGCGGGCGTCGAGCAGCCCGCCCATGCCACCGCCGCGCTGCCCCCGCCCTTCCTGCCCGGTCCCGCCGTACTGCCAGGGGAAGCCGCCCTGCCCTGGGAAGCCGCCCTGACCGGGGAAGCCGCCCCGACCCGGGATGCCACCCGGCGCGGTGCCGCCGTCCGGGCCGGTGCCGTTGGAGCCGGTGCCGTTCGGGCCACCCGGGAAGCCCGGGAACTGCCCGTTCCCGCCGCCCGGACCACCGGGGAACTGCCCGTTCGCGCCGCCCGGCATCCGCCCGCCCGGTCCGCCGGGGCCACCGAAGCCACCCGCTCCGGCCGGCCCGGCGCTCGGGATCGAGCCGCTGTGCGGGGTGGCAGCGGTCTGCATCGCGTACGCGGCCGGCCCGGCCAGCGCCACCGCGATCCCGGCGACAGACACCACCGGCACCACCCACCGCACCACCCGCCCGGCAACCCCGGCCCTCTCCCCCGCCGTCTCTCCCGCCTCGGGGTTGATCAAGGAGTTCGTGTCACCCTGAACGCCACTTCCGGACACAAACTCCTTGATCACCGGGGAGGGCCGGGCGGTTCGGTGGGGGCGGGTGAGGAACGCCGAGACGGCCAGGAGGGCTGCGGTGGTCAGGCCGACGGCCAGGACCGTGGGGCGCAGCCAGGGGTGCCAGTCGGGGGTGCGGCCGAGCAGGTGCCAGGACCACCAGGCGGTGACCGCCAGCGCGCCGGCCAGGACCAGCGTGGCGGCGGTCCGGCGCCACCTGACCGGTGCCGAGCGGGCGCGCCACAGCAGCGTGACGCCGATGCCGACCAGCGCGCCGACCGCCGGGGCCAGGGCGACCGTGTAGTACGCGTGGAAGATCCCGGACATGAAGCTGAAGATCAGTCCGGTGACCAGCAGCCAGCCGCCCCAGAGCAGCAGACCGGCCCGGGTGCGGTCGGTACGCGGCGCCCGCCCGGCCAGCCACAGCCCCGCCACCAGCAGGATCAGCGCGGCCGGCAGCAGCCAGGAGATCTGCCCGCCGACCTCGGTGTCGAACATCCGTAGCAGCCCGGTCTGGCCGGAGAACGGTCCGCCGCCTCCCCCACCGGGGCGGCCGCCACCGCCGCCACCGACGCTGCCCACCTCGTCGCCGGTGATGCGGCCCAGGCCGTTGTAGCCGAGCGTCAGCTCCAGGATGCTGTTGTTCTGCGAGCCGCCGATGTAGGGGCGGGCGCTCGCCGGCACCAGCTCGACGATCGCCACCCACCAGCCGGCGGAGACGACCACTGCGAGCCCGGCGAGCAGCAGCCGGCGGATCCGCCGTCCGAGACCGGTCGGCGCGGCCAGCAGGTAGACCCCGGCGAAGACCGGGATCACCAGGAACGCCTGGAGCATCTTGGTGAGGAAGCCCAAGCCGACGAGCACGCCGGTCAGCGCGATCCACCGGGTGCTCGCCGTCTCGACCGCACGCACCGTGGCGTACGCGGCGGCGACGAGCAGGAACACCAGCAGCGCGTCCGGGTTGTTGAACCGGAACATCAGCGCCGCCACCGGGGTGAGCGCGAGCACCGCGCCGGCGAGCAGTCCGGCGGCCGGGCCGTACCAGCGGCGGATTGTCGCGTACAGCACGCCGACCGAGGCGACGCCGAGCAGCGCCTGCGGCACGAGGATCGACCAGCCGCTCAGGCCGAAGATGCGCACCGAGAGCGCCATCAACCACAGCGAGGCCGGGGTCTTGTCCACTGTAATGGAGTTGGCCGCGTCCGAGGAGCCGTAGAAGAACGCCGTCCAGCTCTGCGACCCGGCCTGCACGGCGGCCGAGTAGAACGCGTTGGCCCAGCCGGAGGCGCCCAGACCCCACAGGTAGAGCAGCGCGGTCACGACCAGCAGGCCGAGCAGGGCCGGCCGGGCCCAGCGCGGGTCGCGGCCGGTGCGGGTCTCCAGGGGTACGGGCGCGGGGGCCGGCTCGGTGCCGGGTGGCGCGGCCGTGGGCACGGTCGGCAGGCTGTCGGTTCGGTTCATGCCGGCAAGACTCGGCGGGCCCGCTGGCCCGCTCCCGTGAACGGCCTATGCGTCGGCTGTGGATCCCGGCAGCC
This sequence comes from Micromonospora sp. Mcm103, assembly GCF_024519755.1. Taxonomy (NCBI): domain Bacteria; kingdom Bacillati; phylum Actinomycetota; class Actinomycetes; order Micromonosporales; family Micromonosporaceae; genus Micromonospora; species Micromonospora sp. Mcm103. Next base: position 20,971 of record NZ_JALJRJ010000023.1, on the reverse strand, counting down.
AGACCGTGAACGCGGTGTGGCCGGGCCGGCTGACCACGTCGACCCGGCCGTGGTGCGCCTCCACCACGGCGGCGACGATGGCCAGTCCCAGGCCGGTGCTGCCCTGCGCGCGGGAGCGGGAGGTGTCGCCGCGCGCGAACCGCTCGAAGACCTCCGGCTGCAACTGCTCCGGGATGCCCGGTCCGTCGTCGGTGACGCGGAGTTCGACGCCGTCGGGCGCTGGTGCGAGCCGGACCGTGACGGTGGTGCCGGCCGGGGTGTGCACCCGTGCGTTCGCCAGCAGGTTCGCCAGCACCTGGTGCAGCCGGTGGGCGTCGCCGGTGACGGTGAGCGGCTCGTCGGGCAGGTCGAGTTGCCAGCGGTGGTCGGGCCCGGCGACGTGCGCGTCGCTGACCGCGTTCACGGCCATGGCGGTCAGGTCGACCGGTTCGGCGGCCAGCGGACGGCCGGAGTCCAGCCGGGCCAGCAGCAGCAGGTCGTCGACGAGGCTGGTCATCCGGGTGCTCTCCGACTCGACGCGGCGCAGCGCGTGCGCCACGTCGGGCGGCACCTCCTGGCGGCCCCGGCGGGCCACCTCGGCGTACCCGCGGATGGCGGCCAGGGGGGTGCGCAGCTCGTGGCTGGCGTCGGCGACGAACTGGCGTACCCGGGTCTCGCTGGCCTGCCGGGCGGCGAGCGCGGCGGCGACGTGGCCGAGCATCCGGTTGAGCGCGCCGCCGACCTGCCCGACCTCGGTGCGGGGGTCGGTGTCGGCGGCCGGTACCCGCACGGACAGGGCGACCTCGCCACGGTCGAGCGGCAGTTCGGTGACCCGGGCGGCGGTGGCGGCGACGCGGTTGAGCGGGCGCAGCGTGACCCGGACGATGAGCAGACCGAGGGCGCCGGCGATGACCAGGCCGGCGCCGATCACCCCGGCCTGCGCGACGATCATCCACATGACTGTGTCGTCCACCTGGGCCAGCGGGATCGCGAGGACCAGCACGTCGCCGTCGCCGCGCGGCGACGGCAGCGCGACCGCGCGGTAGTCCCCCCGGTCCCCGACGACGACGGTGCGCGGTCGGTCGCCGACGGGTACGCGGGCCAGCGCGGTCAGGTCGGCGGCGGGCACCTCCTCGCTGCCGCCGCTCTCGGACCGGACCCGGCCGACGGGTTCGGCGGCGGCGGGCACCCGGACCGCGACGGAGCCTGGCGGGAAGCCGCCCGGGGGATCCGGCGCGACCTCGTCGGAGTCCGGCGGGGTGGGCCGCTGATCCGGGCGCGGCGGGTCGATGCCGCGCCGGGCCCAGCGTTCGAAGTCGGCGGGCCGCCGGTCGCCGAAGGTGAGCTGGTTGTCGATCTGATCGATCAGGAAGTGCCGCAGCGCCACTGTGGTCAGGCCGCCGATGCCGAGGCTGACCAGCGCGAGCAGCGCCACCACGGAGAGCACGAGCCGGCGGCGCAGCGACCAGCCGGCCAGGCGGCGGCGCAGCCGGCCACGGCTGTCACTCGGCGGGCTTGAGGACATAACCCGCCCCGCGCAATGTGTGGATCATGGGCGCGCGGCCCGCGTCGATCTTCTTGCGCAGGTACGAGATGTACAGCTCGACCACGTTGGCCTGGCCGCCGAAGTCGTAGTTCCACACCCGGTCGAGGATCTGCGCCTTGCTGAGCACCCGGCGCGGGTTGCGCATGAGGTAGCGCAGCAGCTCGAACTCGGTGGCGGTGAGCGTGATCAGGTCGTCGCCGCGACGTACCTCGTGACTGTCCTCGTCGAGGGTGAGGTCGCCGACGGTGAGCACCGCCTCCTGGCGGGCGGCGACCGCGAAGCCGGAGCGGCGCAGCAGCGCGCGCAGCCGGGCGATCACCTCCTCCAGGCTGAACGGCTTGGTGACGTAGTCGTCGCCGCCGACGGTGAGCCCGGCGACGCGTTCCTCCACGGCGTCGCGGGCGGTGAGGAACAGCACCGGCACGCTCGGGGACTCCTCGCGCAGGCGGCGCAGCACCTGGAATCCGTCCAGGTCGGGCAGCATCACGTCGAGCACCACGGCGTCCGGGCGGAACTGGCGGGCGGTGGTGACCGCCGCCATGCCGCTGCCCGCGGTGGCGACCTGCCAGCCCTCGTACCGCAGGGCCATCGAGAGCAGGTCGGTGAGCGTCGGCTCGTCGTCGACGACGAGCACCCGCACCGGTTCGCCGTCCGGTCGGCGCAGCTCGATGCGGCCCTGCGCGGACTGCGCGTTCATGACCATGCCCCCATCGTGGGCGGACCCGCTGTCGCCGGGCTGTCCCGATCCTGTGTACCAGCTGTGCGCGCCGTACGGTGCCGTTCCGGGCAGGCCCGGCGAGGTCTTCCGCACCCGGGCTACCCGGTGGTAACTTCCCGGCATGTCCATCGACGGTCGTTTTTCCGGCCGACTGGCCGGCAAGGTGGTGCTGGTGACCGGCGCGGCCCGGGGCATCGGCGAGCACACCGCCCGCCTCGCCGCGGCCCGCGGCGCCCGGTTGTCCCTCGTCGGGCTGGAACCCGACCGGCTCGCCGCGCTCGCCGCCGAGCTGGGGCCGGGGCACGCCTGGTTCGCCGCCGACGTCACCGACCAGGACGCCCTCGCGTCGGCGGTGGACGGTACGCGGACGGCGCTGGGCGGGATCGACGCGGTGGTCGCGAACGCCGGGGTCGCCAACCGCGGCACGATCGCCGTCGGCGACGTCGAGGCGCTGGTGCGTACCGTCGAGGTCAACCTGATCGGGGTGATGCGCACGGCGGCGGCGACCGTGCCGGCGCTCGTGGACCGGGGCGGCTACCTGCTGATCGTCTCCTCGGCCGCGGCGTTCGCCGCGCTGCCCGGCATGGCCGCCTACTGCGCGTCGAAGGCGGGCGTCGAGCAGTTCGGCAACGCGATCCGCCTCGAACTGGCGCACCGGGGCGTGGCGGTCGGCACCGCCCATCCGTCGTGGGTGGACACCGACCTGGTCCGCGAGGCGCGCGCCGACCTGCCGGCCTTCTCCACGGCGCTGGCGAAGCTGCCCTGGCCGCTGCGGCGCACCACGACGGTGGCCGAGTGCGCCGAGGCGTTCGTCCGGGCGATCGAGCGGCGCAGCCGCCGGGTGTACGTGCCGCGCGCCGTGGCCGGCGTGCAGGCGATGCGATCGGTGCTGGTCAGCCCGCTGGCCGACCGGCTGGTGGGCCGCACCGCACGGGCCACCGTTCCGCTGATCGAGGAGCAGTCCCGGGCGCTGGGCCGGGGCTTCGGCGCCAGCACGCCGCAGGGGCGGCCGTGACCGCGCCGGTGGACGTCGTGTACGAGCGGCGGGGCGCCGGGCCGACGCTGGTGCTGCTGCACGGCATCGGCCACCACGGCGGTGCCTGGCGGCCGGTGCTGGACCGGCTCGCCGAGGCGCACGACGTGATAGCCGTCGACCTGCCGGGCTTCGGCCGCTCCCCGGTGCCCGCCGCCGGGCTGCCCGCCGACATGCCCGGCCTGGCCGTGGCCATGGTCGAGCTGTTCGCCGCGTTCGGGCTGGAACGCCCGCACGTCGCGGGCAACAGCCTGGGCGGGGCGATCGCGCTGGAGCTGGCCGCGCTCGGCGCGGTCTCGTCGGCCACCGCGCTGTCGCCGGCCGGGTTCTGCACCGCGCGTGAGCTGCGCTGGGCGCTGACCGTGCTGTCCCTGCACCGCAACGCGGCCCGGCTGCCCGAACCGGTGCTGCGCCGCCTGTTCGCCGCGCCCGCGCTGCGGATGCTGGCGATGGGCATGATCCTGGCCCGGCCGAACCGGATGGCCCTCGACGACGCGCTCGCCGACGCCCGCGCGCTGCGCCAGGCGCGGGCGTTCCGCGCCGTCGCCCGCGCCGGACGGGGATACGCCTACGCGGGCGCGCCGACAGTGCCGGTCACCGTGGCCTGGGGTACGCGGGACCGGATCCTGCCCTACCGGCAGGCGGCGCTGGCGCGTACCCGGCTGCCCGCCGCGCGGCACCTGGACCTGCCCGGCTGCGGGCACGTGCCGATGCACGACGATCCGGAGCTGGTCGCCTCGGTCATCCTCGGCACCACCGGCGTCCGGCCGGCCTGACGCGGCGCGCCCGGCCGCTCCGGGGCCTCACTCGGTCGCGCCGAACGGGAACGTGTGCACGTACCGCATCGTCCAGCCGCCGGGCGACGCGTGGTCGTCGCGCTCGTAGAGGTGGTCGGCGGTCCCCTCGGCCGGTTCCTCCGGATGACGCAGCACCCACCGGGGCGGCGGCGCGCCGTCCGGCCCGGCCGGCAGCTCCCGGGTCAGCTCGTCGGCCGGTCCGCCGACGAACCGTACGCGCACCACGGCCACCGCTGCCCCCCGTTCCTCGACGCCCCCGCCGCGAAGCTACCCCGCCGCGGCACCGCCCCTCGGCGGTTTGCACAGCTCCGGGGCCGGGTAGCGGGACCGGAGGGCACCGGACGAGGCGAGGAGTGGGCGATGCGGACGCTGGGCGGGCGGTACGAGCTCGAACAGCGGGCCGGCCTGGGTGGCATGTCGGAGGTGTGGCGCGCGCACGACCGCGTGCTGGACCGGACCGTCGCGGTGAAGCTCATCTCGCCCGCGCTCGACGGCGACGCCGGCTCGGTGGACCGGATCCGGGCCGAGGCGCGCTCGGCGGCGCGGCTGGTGCACCCGAACGTCGCCAGCGTGCACGACTTCGGCACCGCGACGCTGCCGGACGGGCGGCCGGTGCCGTACATCGTGATGGAGCTGGCCGAGGGCGAGACGCTCGCCGCGCACCTGCGCAGCGGGCCGCTGGACTGGCGGATCGCGGTCCGGGTCTGCGCCGAGGTGTGCGCCGCGCTGGCCGCCGCGCACGCGCACGGCATCGTGCACCGGGACGTGAAGCCCGCGAACGTGATCCTCACCCCGTGCGGGGTGAAGGTGCTCGACTTCGGCATCGCCACCCCGGCCGGGGCACCGGACCACACTCCGGACGGCGTGGTGGTGGGCACCCCGGCGTACCTGGCGCCGGAGCAGCTGGACCGGCAGCCGGCCACCCCGGCCGCCGACATGTACGCGCTCGGCGTGCTGCTGTACTACTGCCTCACCGGCGAGTTGCCGTACGAGGCCGGCAGCACCACCCAGCTGCTCGGGTCGCGCCGCCGCCGACCGCCCCGCCCGCTGCCCGAGGTGCCGGGCCTGCCGGGCGAGGTGGCCGAGCTGTGCCGGCGCTGCCTCGACGCCGACCCGTCCGCCAGGCCGACCAGCCCGATGGCCGCGCTGCTGCTGGCCGAGGCGGTGGACGCCCGGATCTACGTGCCGATGACCGCGGCGCTGCCCCGGCAGCGCGAACCGCAGGTGTCGCCGTGGACCAGCCGGGCCGCCGCCGAGGCCACCGAGGCGATGGCCGTCGACGCCGCGACCAGCGGCCGGGTCGGCTGAGCGCTCCTACTGCCCGCCCGGGCACGGTTTCGCCGCTGCGGGTCCGGGAACGCGGTCCGGTGAGTGACGGGAGGAACGCGATGCCGGATCCGAGTTCCTGGCTGGCCGAGACGGCCACGGCGACCGCGGCGGGCGGTCACGTACGCACCGACGACGGCGGGCTCTCCTCCGCCCTGGCGTCCCCGCTGGCGCCGCACTGCACCGGCCTGACGCCGGAGCAGCTCCTGGCCGCGGCGTTCGCCTCCTGCCTGCACCACGCGGCGGTGGAGGCGGCCGGGGAGATCACCGACGAGGCGCACACCGTGCAGGTGACCGCCGAGGCGAAACTGGGCCGCGACGACGACGGCCGCTACCGGGCCGACGTGCACGCCGAGATCTCCTCGGCGGGACTGACCCGGGATCAGCTGGCCGACCTGGTCGCGTACGCGGACCGGCTGTGGCCGTTCTCCAGCGGCGACCCGAGCCGGCACCGGCTCACCGTGACCCCGGCGGAGAACGGCCGGCACTGAGCGTTCACCAGCGGAAGCCGGCGGTCACGGCGCGGTGGTCGCTGTCCGGGGTGCGTAGCACTCCGGCGGTGGTCGGCGTGAGTCCCCGGTAGAGGACATGGTCCGGGCGGGTGACGGGTAGCTCCGCCGGCCAGGTGAAGCCGAATCCCTGCCCGGCCTCGGCCTGCGCGTCGCCGAGCAGCCGGGTCAGCGGGTCGAAGACCCGGTCGGTGGTGGCGGTGTTCAGGTCGCCGAGCACCACCAGCCGGTCGGCCGGGTCGGCGCGCACGGCGTCGGCCAGCGCGGCGACGGTCTGGTCCCGGGTGGCGGTGTGCCCGGCCCGGGCGGAGCCGAGGTGGACCACGTACACGGTCAGGTCGCCCCGGGGCGCGGCCACGACGGCCCGCAGCGCGCGGTCCCAGCCCAGCCCGGTGTCCACGCCGTGCGCCTCGCGGATCGGCCACCGGCTCCACAGCGCGACTGTCGACACGACCGCCCGGTGCGGGTAGCGCTCGGCCAGCACCGGCGCCACCCGGCCGCCGTCGGCGACCTCCTGGAGCCCGATCAGGTCCGGGGCGTCGCCGGTGAGCGCGCCGACGGTGGCGGCCGGGTCGGGGTTGCTCACGCGCAGGTTCTGGCTGACCACCCGGACCGTGGCGCCGTCCGCGCCGGCGGCCGGGGGCAGCCAGGCGCGTCCGTACAGCCCGGCCCAGATCAGGGCCGGCAGCAGCACCGCCAGCAGCGCGGGCCGGGAGCGGCGCAGCAGCGCCGCCAGCGCGAGCAGCGGTACGGCGATCCCGAGCAGCGGGGTGACGCTGTCCACCAGGCTGCCCAGGCCGTGCACGTTGGGCACCAGCCGGTGCCCGGCGAGCAGCAGCGCGAGCAGCACGGCGCAGACGACGACGAGCGTGCCGCGCCGGCTGCGGGGGCCGCTCGGGCGCTCGTCGACCATCCGCTCCGTCACCGTGGGAATCGTATCGAGCGCCCGGGCCGCCGCGCGGCGGCCTCGCCATGATCCACAAGGCGCACGTGCGGAGCGTCCGATCGCGAGGCGTCGATCCCGGCGGGTCGGTGGACCGCCGCCGCGCGCAAGCCGTCCGACCAGGGCACCCTCCGTCGAACGGAGGAGCCGGGGGTACGCCACCACCGGCTCGGCCTGACGTCCGTTTCGCGCCGTCGAAACCGACATAGGCATTCTTTCGGGTACGCGACGTTAGCGGCCTTCATGATCCAGCACCCCTAATGCGGCCCGCGAATCCGGCAGATTGTGGCGCATGCCACCAATCACCCCGATGGCAAAGGCCCGGAAGCTTTCTAGCCTCGGCGGGTGCATCCCGACGACTCCGATCATCAGCCGCTGCCCGCCAACCGCCCGGTTCGCCGAACGATTGACCCGGCATCAGCCGAACGGAGAGTGGGGCGTCACCGCGCCCCGGAACCGCCGCGACGCGGCCCGGCCCGGACCGTACCCGGCCGGATCGCTGTTGCCACCGGCGTCACCTGCTGCCTCGGCCTGATCGGCGTGGCAGGCGTCGGCGAGACCGGCCCGGCACACCTGGACGTACGCGAGGCCGTCGCCGACCGGGCCGCCGCCGACCAGCGCGCCTCCCGCGACTTCACCCGGATCGCGCCGCCCGCCGCCGCGGCCCTGCCGCCGCCCGCCCCCACGCCCAGCGCCACCCCGGCGACGAAGAAGCCGCCGCGCAAGCCTGCGCCGCCCAAGCGCCCCCGGCCGGTCGCCGGCCTGGACCAGCGGCAGATGGACAACGCCAAGGCCATCGTCGACGTGGGGCGGGAGATGAAGATGCCCCGCCGGGCCATGGTCGTCGCCGTCGCCACCGCCATGCAGGAGAGCGACCTCTACAACCTGGCCAGCGACGTGCTGCCCGAGTCGTTCGACCATCCGCACCAGGGCAGCGGCTCCGACCACGACTCGGTCGGGCTGTTCCAGCAGCGGCCCAGCAGCGGCTGGGGCACCGTCGCCCAGCTCATGCGGCCCGCGTACGCGGCCCGGGCTTTCTACGCCGCGCTGCGCGAGGTACCCGGCTGGGCGGACATGAGCGTCACCGCCGCGGCCCAGGCGGTGCAGGTGTCCGCCTACCCCGACGCGTACGCCCGGCACGAGAAGCGCGCCACGACCGTGGTGGCGGCGCTGGTCTGACCGGCGCGGGTCAGGCGGCGCTGCGCCCGCCGCCACCGGGGCGCACGCCCGCCGCGGCGGTGGGGGTGTCGACCGCCACCCGATCGCCCCGCGCGCCGGCCAGGATCTCGTCGACCCGGGACTCCCGGCGCCGGCGGGCCAGCAGGGCCGCCTCGAACTCGCGGCGGGCCCGCACGGCCTCGGCGTACGCCTCCTCCCGCAACCGGCGGGCCTCCTCGCGGGCGGCCTCCAGTTCGGCGCGGGCCTGCGCCAGCAGCTCGGCGGCCTCGCGTTCGGCCGCCGGCGGGCGGGACGTGCCGCCCTCGACCGGGGCGGTACGGCGATGCAGGAAGTCACACAGGTGCAGGGCGTCCGACCGGATCTGGTCCCACTCCCGGCCGGCCCCGGCGGCGCCCTCCGCACGCGCCGCCAGCCGCCCGAGCCGCAGGCTCAGCTCGTCCAGGCAGGCGTCCACCTGACGCCTGTCGTAGCCGGTCTCCACCACCGAGAACCTCATGCGTCGCCCCCCAGGCAGCCGGTGTGCGTCCCCACCAGCCGATCCTGCGGTCCGGGCGCTCCCGGGCGTGGCCGTTCCCACAAAATGTGCAGGATGCGGAGGCCCGGACTTCCCGCCCCTACTGGTGCTTCGGGAGCACGACCACCCGTCCGAAGAACTCGTCGATCCGGCGCACCACGTCGTTGAAGGCGTCCAGGTCGATCGGCTTCGTCACGTACGCGTTGGCCTGCAGCGTGTAGCTGCTGACCACGTCGGTGTCGGCGTTGGAGGTGGTGAGCACGACGATCGGGATGGTCCGCAGGCTCTCGTCACCCTTGACCTCGCCGAGCACCTGCCGCCCGTCCATCCGGGGCATGTTCAGGTCGAGCAGGATCACGTCCGGGCGCTGCGCCTCGGTGTGCCGGCCCTCGCGGCGGAGGAACTCCATCGCCTCCTGGCCGTCGGCGACCACGTCGATGACCTTGTCGACGTCGGAGTCGGCGAGCGCTTCCTCGATCATCAGGACGTCACCCGGGTCGTCGTCCACCACCAGGATGCGAACGGGGCTGGGACTGGTCTGACCCATGGGGTTACCTGTTTCTCGGTGAGGAGGGCGTCCCGGCCGCACGGCCGGCTGCTGGCGGGGAAATGTATCGGATCAGGAGGCGGCCGGCGCGGTCGGGTCGACGGTGTCGCGGTCGTGGTGGAGCACCTCGGCCAGCCCGGTCACCTGGAGCACCCGGGCGACCCGCCCGGTCGCCCCGGTGAGCCGCAGCCAGCCGCCGTCGGCGGCGACGATGTTGTCCCCCCGGACGAACGCCGCGATGCCGGTGGAGTCGCAGAACGTCAGGTCGGTGAGATCGAGCAGCAGCTCACGGTGCCCCTCGGCGATCAGCCGGTCGATCGCCGAGTTCAGCTCTCCGGCCGTGCCGAGGTCGAGCTCGCCGGCCAGCCGGAGGTGGGCGCCGCCCCCGTCCCGCTGGGCGTACGTGACGGTGAACGTCACCGTGGCCCCTCTCGCTCCCACCGCAGGCGAATCCTTGCAGTGGTGCAAGTATATGCGACGGCCGCCCCGCCGCCCCTCAGCGGCCCGCCGCCGACAACCCGCCCACCAGGACCCTCCCCCGGTCGAGGAAGGCGGCCGCGCGCGGGAAGTCGCGCAGCTGCTGTCCATAGTGCTCCAGCGTCAGCCCGACCGCGCCCGCCGGCACCCCGCGGCTGACCAGGATCTCCACCAGCCACTCGACGAACGCGGTGAACAGCGTCGCGTCGTCCACGTAGAGCGCGGCGGCCAGGAAGTCCACGATGTAGCCGAGGTCGCTGATCGTGGAGTCGAGCTGCGTGGGCGTGTAGTCCGCGGTCGACGGCACCCGCTCCCGCAGATCGGCCAGGGCGCTGTCGATCAGCTCGCCGCGCCGCTTGACCAGGCTGGCGTACTCGTCGTCGGCCAGGTGGTCCAGCCGCGCGGGCGGCGTCTCGCGCAACACCCGCTCGTCGGCCACCAGGTCCGCCGCGGCCGGCGCGTCGGGCGCCCACGGCACGCCGAGGACGCGGGCCCAGCGGCCGTCGTCGCCGAAGCCCCGGCCACCGACCACCACCGGCACGTCGGAGCGGCGGCACGCCTCCACCATCCGGTGCGCGTGCGGCAGCCGCATCGGCAGCGCGCAGGCCAGCGCCACCGCCTCCGCGTCGTAGCGGTGCAGGTAGGACACCAGATGCGCGGCCGGGACGCTGGCGCCGAGGAAGACCACCTGCCAGCCGCGCAGCCGCAGCACCTCGGCCACCAGCCGGGCCGGCAGCGCGTGCCACTCGCCGTCCATGCAGGCCATCACGATCCGCCCGCGGGTCGGGCGGGGATCGGCGTACGCGGCCACCGCCGCCACCACCCGCTCGCTGATGTGGGTGGCGGCGTGCTCCTGGGCGACGCTCCACTCGTTGCGGGCCCAGCGTTCACCCACCTCGGCCTGGGCCGGTGCGACCAGGTCCAGCAGCACCCGCTCGGCCGGCACACCCGCTTCCAGCAGCCCCCGGGCCACCGCCACGGCGGCGGACTCGTCGGCGTCGGCCAGGCACTCCAGGTAGCGGGGGAAGGCCTGGCCCGGGTCGGCCTCGACGGTCGGCACGGTCACGCGGACAACTCCCTCGTCGGTTCGGTCACGGCCGGGTCCGGCACCGCGTGCAGGTGCCGCGGCACCCGCCCGGCCGGCCCGGTGGCGCGCAGCGCCAGCACCGCGATGTCGTCGTGGTCGCCGTGCGCGAGCCAGTCGCAGGTCACCTGCTCGACCCGCTCGGCGAGCGCCGGCGCGGGCATCCGGTGGCAGCCGGTCACCGCGTGGAGCAGCCGCTCGGGGCCGAACTGCTCGTCGCCGCGCCGGCCGCCGCGCGCCTCGGTCACCCCGTCGCTGTAGAACAGGCAGGTCTCCCCCGGCGCCAGGTGCACGGTCACCTCGCCGATGCGGGGATCGGGCACCACGCCGATCAGCATGCCGCGCAGCGGCACCACCTCGACCTCGCCGGACTCCCGCAGCACCAGCGGCGGCAGGTGCCCGCCGCCGGCCAGGGTCAGCGTCAGGCCGCCGTCGCGGTGCGGCCGGGCCACGCCGAGCACCAGGGTGGCGAACCGCCCCTGCCCGTGCGCCTGCGTGGTCTCCAGCAACGCGTCGTTGAGCAGCTTCAGCAGCCGCCCCGGCTGCGTCTCGACCCGGTGCAGCGCCTGCAGGCACTGGCGCAGCTGGCCGGTGAACACGGCCGCCTCCACGCCCTTGCCGGACACGTCACCGAGGAAGAAGACCGAGCCGCCGTCGGCGAGCCGGTGCGAGCCGTAGAAGTCACCGCCGATGCGCAGCCCGGCCTGCGCCGGCCGGTACGCGGTGCCCCACTGCACGCCCGTCGCGGCGGCCGGCTCGACCGGCAGCAGGCTGGCCTGCAACGTGTCGGCGACCTCGGCCTGGTCGCGGTAGAGCATGGCGGTGGTCAGCGCCGCACCGGCCCGGGCCGCGAACGCGCGGACCAGGTCCACGTCGGCCTCGTCGTACCAGCGGTCGGCGCGCCGGGCCACCAGCAGCGCGCCCGCGGGCGCCTCCCGGCCGGGCAGCGGCACCACCCGCGCGGTGGCGCCGGAGGTGTCCAGGCCGGGCAGCCAACCCGCGTCGGCGGCCTGCTCGACCAGCCAGTCCAGCTCGTGCGGCTCGGTGCCGGCCAGGCCGGCCTCGATCGCCGCGGGAAGCGCCGTGGCGGGCAGCACCCCGCTGTCCACCACCGGCGGCCGGTCGTCGGCGCGTACCGCCCGCCACCAGCGGGCCCGGCCGGAGCGGGGGGCGAGGACCAGGACCGCCACGTCGGCCGCCGTGGGCACGGCCAGGCGCACCACCGCGGCGGCGGCCCGGTCCGGGTGCAGCGGGTTGCCGAGCTTCTCGCCGACCACGGCGAGGAACGCCGAGCGGGCCCGCTCGGCCAGCAGCGCGTCGGCCCGGCTGACGATCTCGGTGACGTCGTCGACGTACCAGCAGCGCCGGCGGTGGGACAGTGCGACCGGGCGTACGCGCAGCCGCCGCCCGTGGTGGGTGAACTCGGCCGGCCCGTCGCCACGCAGCGGGGCCGGACCGGCGGCGGCCAGCAGCTCGCCGGGCGTCACCTCGGGGATCAGGCGCTCCGCGACCGGGCTCACGTGCTGGACGACACCGTCGGCGTCGCAGACGACCAGGCCCTCACGGAAGTGCTCGACCACCTCGGACCAGTTCGGGACGGTGAGGTCGCGGTCGGCGGCCAGCGGCGGCAAAGCGGACGGCGCGGGCGCGGCGGCGGACCACGCCGGAGCCCTTGCGGCGCTCGGCGTGGAGATCCGTCCGTCGCCCGGGTCGGCACCCCTGACGTCGGCAGCAGTCACCAGCTGAGCCCCACTCTCCTCGTCGACACCCGGGGGCGCCGGACCCGGCGCCTGTGGTCACGTCTCCCCGCCCACCCTACGCCGGTATGCCGGGACCGCCACCCCACGGCGCTGCCAGGCCCGCTCGCGCGTCCAGCGAGGTGATGCCGCTGTTGTTACGATCCTGTCATCCCGGTCCCGGCCGGCAGCCCCGCGGAAAGGCGTGACGTGGTTCCTCAACGGAGAAGGCCCGAGGCGAGCCCGCTGAGCATCTCCGTGGATCGTTCCGACCCGGCCGTTCCGGTGGTGGTCGTCGGCGGTGACCTGGCGTACGCCACGGCGACCCCGCTGCGCGCCGAGATCGACCGGCTGCTCGCCGCGCGTCCGGTGACGCTCGTGTTCGACTTCGGCGACCTGCAGTTCATGGACAGCACCGGCCTGTCCGTGATCGTGCACGCCTGGCGGGAGGGCCAGCACGCGGGCACCACCATCGAGCTGCGGTCGGTCCCCCGGTTCCTGGAGACCATCCTCGACCTGACCGGCGTCACCGGTCTGCTCGACCGCTCGCCGGTCGACGACGCGCCGGGCCTCGCCGCGCCGGGTTCGGCCGCGTCCGCGTGACCCCGGGGGTTTCCCGGCCGGGCCCGGCTGGGAACATGGGAACGTGCCCTCCCAGATGTTGACCATCGAGGTGGACCGGCTCGACGCCGGTTCCGCCCGGGTGCGGCTGGCCGGAGAGCTGGACTTCGACACCGCGCCGGAACTCGTCGACGCCGTGGCCGACCTGCGCCGCGACGGTCACCAGGAGCTGGAAATCGACTTCGCCGGGGTGAACCTCTGCGACTCCTCCGGCCTGAGCGCGCTCGTGGTGATCCACCGGGCCGGCACCGGGGCGATCCGCCTGTTCAACCTGAACCCGCAGATCAGGCACCTGCTGGACCGCACCGGCCTGGCCGAACTGCTGGCCGCCCCGCCGCGCGACCTGACCGGCGGCGTCCGCGAGGTCGGCTGACCCTGCCCGGTTCGACCCGTCGAGCGGCTGAGCGACGGGCGGACAGGGGTGGCCCCCGACCCTGGGACCAGGGGCCGGGGGCCGGGAGGATGGCTCAGGCGGCGGGCTCGGCCTGCCGGTGCCGCGTCTCGTCGCGCGACTGCCCCGCGAGCGGAGGCTCGACGTCCTCGGGCACGCCGGAATCAGGCGTCTGGAACAGATAACGGACGAAGTCCCCACTCATGTCGTCGTCGTCCGCGCCGGGCCACTGCCCGACACAGTCGACACCGACCACCTCGCGTCCGCTGCCGTCGTGGTGTTCCAGCAGCGCCCACAGGGTCACCGGGTAGGAGCGGGTGTCGTCCGGGCCGATGCGCCAACGGGCGTACCAGCCGGGACGGGCGGGGACGATCTCCACGATCCGTTTCATGTCGACCTGCCCTTCCGCGTGCGTCGGAAGTTGTCCGGTCCGTCCGAGCCTGCCGCCCGCCGGGGTGAGCGCTCCTCACCCGCAGCGAGTGAAGCGTCCGCCCCGGCGGTCCGCCGTTACCTTCCCGCCAGCGCCGGGAACGCGGTCGGCGCAAGCGCAACCGACCCAGGAACGAGGTGCGACGATGCGCAAGCAGATGGAGGGCGACAACCAGCGCCGCCGGGCCCTGGCCCGCGAGGCCCGCGAACGAGGGCTGCGGCCGAGCCAGACCGGCGCCAGCCTGAGCGCGTCCAAGCAGGTCACCTCGCTGGACCAGCACGACCGGTCCGGCCCGCCGCCGGCCGGACGGCACAAGCCGGACACCACCCGGGGTGGTCCCGCGCCGCCGCCGGTCGCCGTCGCGGAGCAGCAGCGCCCGCTGCCGGACCCGACGCCGTCACCCGGGGTCTCGATGGCTTACCGGGATCTCGTCGACGACGTGAGCCGGCGCGCCGGGGTGGACTTCACCACGGCCAAGGTCGCGGCGGAGGGCACCGTGCTGGCCCTGGCCCAGGCACTGGACGAGGCGGCACGGGAGCGGCTGCTGGAGGCGGTGCCGCTGACCCTGCACGACGTGGTGCCGGTGTACGGCATGGAACGCCGCACCGACCTGCCCGGCTTCCTGGCCGAGGTCGGCCGGTACAGCCGCCTCACCCCGGAGCAGGCCCGCTACCAGGCCGAGGCGACGCTCGCCGCGCTCGCCGAGGCCGACGCGGAACTGGTCGAGTCGCTGCGCGTACCCGACGAGTTGCGTGACCTGCTCGGGCCGACCGACTTCGGCGGCGGCCTGGTGGGCGCGTCCTCGGCCACCGCGCCGCTGACCGAGGCGGAGCTGCGCGACGCGCTCGCGACGCTGCCCTACTGGTCCAGCGACAGGCGCTCGCTCGTGCGCACGATCGAGCTGCCCGGCGGCAACCTGGACCGGGTCCTCGACCGGCTGGACCGGCTCAAGTCCGACGTCGGACGGTCGCCGCAGATCGGGCGTCCGGACCCGGACAACGCCGTGCTGACGGTTCGGACCCAGCAGGTCGACGGCGTGACGGCGGCGGACGTGGACCTCGCGCACCGGGTGGACGCGGCGGTCGACGAGGCCGGCGCCGGGATGGCGGCCGGCTGACCCGGCGGCGGAGCGGCCCCGGTCCCACGCGGGCCGGGGCCGCCCGCGACCGCGCGGTACCGTGTCCCGCCGTGGATCACGACGACACCGAGACCCTGGAGATCGTGGTGGACCCGGCCCGCCCGTCCGGGCGCACGCTGCTGGCCGACGGGGTCGAGCAGTCGTACGTGGACGTGGCCGACGCCCGGTACCTGCACTTCGAGTACGTGCGGCGGATCGCCGCCGCGATCGACCTCGCCGCACCGCGCGGCACGGCGCTGACCGCCCTGCACCTCGGCGGCGGCGCGCTCACGCTGCCGCGCTGGCTCGCGAGCACCCGGCCCGGTTCGGCGCAGCGGGTGATCGAGCGCGATCCGGGGGTGGTCGAGTTGGTCCGGCGGAAGCTGCCGCGGCTGCCGCCGGAGGTGGTGGTCGCGCTCGGCGACGCCCGGGAGGCGGTCGCCGAGGAGCCGTCCGGGGCGTACGACGTGGTGGTGGCCGACGTGTACCGGGCGGCCCGGATGCCGCCGCAGGTGGCGGCGGTCGAGTTCGCCGCGCAGGTGGCCCGGGTGCTGCGCCCGGACGGCCTCTACCTGATCAACCTCACCGATCTGCCGCCGCTGGCGCACACCCGGTCACAGGTGGCCACGCTGCGTACCGTGTTCGCCGACGTCTGCCTGGTCGCCGACCGGCGGATGCTGCGCGGACGCCGCTACGGCAACGTGGTGCTCGCCGCCACGCCCACGGCGGGCCGGATCCCGGTGATCCGGCTCGCCACCCGCGTCGCCGCCGACCCGGTGCCCGGAACGGTGCTGCACGGCGCGACGCTCGACGCGTTCGCCGCGGGCGCCCACCCGGTCACCGACGCCGACCTGGGCTGAGCCGGGTTTTCGTACCCGCAGCGCGGGTAGCCGCGCCGGATGAGCGCCGCCGACGATCGGTCCATCGCGCGCCGGACGCTGATCGTGATCGGTCTGGTCCTCGCCACCGGGGTCGGGCTGGCGCTGGTCTGGGCCACCCGGCGGGTGCTGGTGTGGGGGCTGGTGGCGGTGTTCTTCGCGGTCGCCCTCAAACCGCTCGTGGACCGTCTCGAACGCCGGGTACACCGGCGCGCGCTCGCCACGCTGCTGGTGTTCCTGGCCGCGTTCGCGCTGTTCGCCGCCGTCGGCGCGCTGATCGTGGTGCCGCTGGTGGACGAGGTGGGCCGGTTCGCCGACCGGGCGCCGGACCTCGTACGCGAGGCGCAGGCCGGGCAGGGGCCGCTCGGGCGGCTGCTGGACCGCTTCCACCTGCTCCGGTACGCCGAACCCGGGCAGCTGCGCCGGTACGGCGCCCGGCTCGGCGACCCGACCGTCGGGGTGGTCCGCAGCGTGGCCCAGGCGGTCGCCGCGCTGGTCACCGTGGTGGTGCTGGCGTACCTGATGGTCCTGGAGGCGCCGAAGATCGTGGCCGCCACGCTGCGGCTCACCGGCGACGGCGCGGCGGCGCGGTTGCGGCGCATCGGGCGTGACTCGTCCCGGATCGTCACCGGCTACCTGAGCGGCAACCTGCTGATCAGCGTGATCTGCGGCGGTCTGACGTTCGTCGTGCTGTTCCTGCTCGGTGTGCCGTTCGCCGCGGTGATCGCGCTGACGGTCGCCGTGTTCGACCTGATCCCGCTCGTCGGCGCCACGCTCGGCGCGCTCGCCGCGGCCGGCGCGGCGTTCCTGCACTCCCCCACCGCCGGCCTCGTGGTGCTTGTCTTCTTCGTGGTCTACCAGCAGGTGGAGAACCACCTGCTGCAACCGGTCATCATGGGCCGCGCGGTGCGATTGAACCCGTTGACGGTGCTGGTCAGCGTGATACTGTCGGTCGAGCTGGCCGGGCTGGTGGGGGCGCTGCTGGCGATCCCGGCGGCCGGCATCGTGCAGGTGCTGCTGCGCGAGTTCGCGCCGGCCGGACGGCAGGCCCTGCCGCAGCCCGCCGACGGCGAACGGGCGGAACCGGCGGGTCCGCCCGACACGGGCCCGGCCGTCGGTGCGATCGCGCCGGATCGGCCGGAGGCCGGCCCGGGAGCGCCGGAACGGCCGCCGGCCGGCGGGTGAGGGCCGGCCGGCGGGTGCGTGCGGCGCTCAGCGGCGGCGGGCCAGCTCCGGGGACTCGCTCTCCAGCGGCACCGCGTTGGCCGGGACCAGGCCGAGCTGCACGGCGGGCCGGGGCAGCGTCGCGTCCAGCGCCCAGTCCGCCGCGACCCGAGGACGGTTACCCGGCATGGCGAGCAGGTGGTAGCCGCGCGTGACGGCCTTGGCGGGCAGCCCGGCCAGCGGCACCTTCAGCGGATTCGCCGCCGCGTCCTTGCCGCCCAGGTCCACCACCCAGCCCAGGTCGTGGTGCTTGTACGACTTGCGCACACCCTGCCCGTACGAGGCGGCGATGTTGTGCGCGGCCAGCTTGCCCTGCCGCTGGGCGTGCTGCGCGGTCATCGCGCACACCTGACCCGGGCGGGTCGGGTCGGGCACGGCGGCGGCGTCGCCGCAGGCGAACACCTCCGGGTAGCCGGGGACGTTGAGGAACTCGTCGACCACGAGCCGGCCCTTCTCGGTGCGCAGGCCCAGTTCGGCCACGAACGGGTCGGGGCGTACGCCGACGCACCAGACGAGGCTGCACGTCGGGACGTACTCGCCGTCGGTGAGCATCACCCCGTCCGGGGTGGCCTCGGCGACCGACGTGCCCATCCGCACGTCCACGCCGCGCTTGCGCAGCACCCGGTCGGCGGTGACCGACATCCGCCGGTCCAGTTCGGGCAGCACCCGGGGCGCCACGTCCAGCAGCATCCAGCGCGGCCGGACGTTCAGGTGCGGGCGCTGGGCCATCAGCCGGTCGGTGAACAGCTGCCCGTGCGCGGCCACCTCGGTGCCGGTGTAGCCGGCGCCGACCACGACGAACGTGGAGCGGGCCCGCTGCTCGGCCGGGTCCTCGGTCAGCTCGGCCAGCTCGACCTGCCGGACCACGTGGTCGTGCAGGAACAGCGCCTCGGGCAGGCCGCGGAAGCCGTGGGCGTACTCGGTCACGCCGGGGATCGGCAGCAGCTTGTTGACGCTGCCGACGCTGAGCACCAGCCGGTCGTACGCGAGCTGCCCGTGTTCGCCCTCGATCGAGCGGTAGCCGACCCACCGGTTCTGCAGGTCGACCCGGTCGGCCTCGCCGACCACCACGCGGACGCCGTCGAGCGTGCCGGCGAGCGGCACCGCGATCCGGGTCGGCTCCACCACACCGGCCGCCACCTCGGGCAGCAGCGGCAGGTAGAGGAAGTAGTCGGTCGTGTTCAGCAGGACGATCTCGGCCCGGTCGCGGGCCAGCCGGCGCAACGTCTTGGCCGCGTGGTACCCGGCGAACCCGGCCCCCACGATCACCACCCGTGGTTTCGTCATGCCTGCTGCCGTTCCCGGGCAGACCTGCGACAAACGTGCCCATGATCCATCCATCGGGGGCTATATGGACATTCCTCGTGATCGGCGCGAGGATGCCGGGATGGGAAACCACGAGACCGCCGAGGGTCGGCCCACGAGGTCCAGCCGGCGTACGTTCCTCACCGCCTCCGCCGCGGCCACCGCCGCCGCCGTCGCCACCCCGCTCGCCGCCGCCCCGGCCGCCGCCGCGACCGGCGCGCCCCCGGGGCCGGGCCGTCCGGCCCGGCCGCAGCGGCCCGACCGCGAGCTGACCGCGCTGCTGCGCGAGATCGACAGCCGCCGGATCGAGGCCGTCGTGCGCCGGCTCGCCGCGTTCGGCACCCGCCACACCCTGTCCAGCCAGACCGATCCGGTACGCGGCATCGGCGCCGCCCGCGACTGGATCCACGCCCAGCTCTCCGGGTACGCGGCCGCGTCCGGCGGCCGGATGAGCGTCGAACTGCAGTCGTACGTGCAGCAGCCCGCCTCCCGCATCCCCGTCCCGACCACCATCACCAACGTGGTGGCGACAGTGCGCGGCGACGTCACGCCCGAGCGGGTGTACGTCATCACCGGCCACTACGACTCCCGGGCCACCGACGTGATGGACGCGGTCAGCGACGCGCCCGGCGCCGACGACGACGCCTCCGGCGTGGCGGTGGTGATGGAACTGGCCCGGGTGCTGTCGACCCGCCGCACCGAGGCCACCATCGTGCTCGCCGCCGTCGCCGCCGAGGAGCAGGGCCTGTACGGCTCGGCGTACCTGGCGTCGCAGCTGAAGGCGGCCGGTGCCGACGTCCAGGCCATGTTCAGCAACGACATCGTCGGCTCCAGCACCGCCGACGACGGCACCCGCGACCCGCGTACCGTGCGGTTGTTCGCCGAGGGCGTGCCGACCGCCGAGACCCCGGCCGAGGCGAGCGTCCGGCAGTCCGTCGGCGGCGAGAACGACTCGCCGTCACGGCAGCTCGCCCGGTTCGTCACCGACGTGGCCGAGAACTCCGCCACCGGCATGGACGTGCGCGTCATCTACCGGCGGGACCGCTACCTGCGCGGCAGCGACCACATCTCGTTCCTGCGCGAGGGGTGGCCCGCCGGGCGGTTCACCGAGCCCAACGAGGACTTCGCCCACCAGCACCAGGACGTGCGCGTCGTCGACGGGGTGCAGTACGGCGACCTGCCCGAGTTCTGCGACTTCGGCTACATCACCCGGGTGGCGCGGGTGAACGCCGCGACGCTGTGGTCACTGGCCCAGGCGCCGGGTACACCCAAGGGCGCCACGGTGGTGACCACGAACCTGACCAACGACACCACGCTGCGGTGGCAGCGCGGCCCCGAGCCGGACCTGGCCGGGTACGAGGTGGTGTGGCGGGAGACCACGGCCGACCAGTGGCAGAAGGTGCTGCCGGTCGGCGACGTCACCGAGGTGACGATCGACCTGTCCAAGGACAACGTCTTCTTCGGCGTGCGGGCGGTGGACCGGGACGGGCACCGCAGCCCGGTCGCGTTCCCGAAGCCCGGTAGCTGAGGCCGGTCGGTCACCGCCCCGGCGTCCGGTCCACCCCGTCCGGGGCGGTGATCGCCCAGCGTTCGTGGTCGCGCCACGCGCCGTCGATGAACAGGTAGTCCGGCGAGAACCCCTCCAGCCGGAAGCCGAGCCGGCGCGCCAGCCGCTTCGACGGCTCGTTGCCGGGCTGGATGTTCGCCTCCAGCCGATGCAGTCCGAGCGGCCCGAACGCGTACTCGATCACCAGCCGCACCCCGGCCGAGGCGTGCCCGGTGCCCGCGTACGGGCGGAACGCCGCGTATCCGAGGTAACCGCCGCGCAGCGCGCCGAGCACGATGCCGCTGATGTTCGCGTATCCGGCGATCTGCCCGGTGGCCCGGTCGCAGAACAGGAACCCGGAGCTGTCCCGCGCCCGGATCTTGCGCAGGTACGCCGCGTACCGCTGCGCGTCATCGGGTGCGGACAGCCACGGATGGTGCAGGTCGCGGCTGCGCCGGGCGGCGGCGACGAACTCCGCCTCGTCGGCCGGACGGGGACGGCGGATGGCGACGCGTCCGTCACTGCGCAGATATCGCACAGCGCCACTCTGCGCCACCGCGTCCACCCCACCCCACCCGGGGTGCCCTCTCCCTCTCCCTCTCCCTCTCCCTCTCCCTCTCCCACCGCCCATCCCAAGCCCTTCGCAGATCTTGGTAGGAAACGGCCCCTATGAGGGCCCTTTCGTACCAAGATCTCTCCCGGCTCCCATCATGTGGCCTGCCGATCTCATTGCGCGGAAGGAACGCTCCCCAGCCCCGCAGCCGGCATCGGACACTCACGCGATCTTGCACTTGATGCCCGCGAGATGCCCGCTTTGCATGGTTTCAGCGGGGACCAAGCTGCAAGATCGCGCGGTGATGCGGTCCGCCCGGGCGACGACGTGACGGGTTTGGTAAGCTGTGTCCGGTTCGGGGCGGGGGCGTGGCTGTGGTCGGTGCCATCGTCAGCGTGGAATCGGTGGCGGGCGCGGGGCGTTGTACATGGCTGACCGCCCAGGCACCAGGTCGAGCGCCGGGCATCGGCCCGCCCGGCACCCACGGCCGGTCGGGGAATCGGCCCGGCCCGGTCGTC